>NZ_JBZNBU010000053.1:0-19744 GCF_058530065.1 Waterburya sp.
CGATTCGATCTTTCTAACCCCGATTATGCTAACGAACATCATCGATTTGGCTGGGTTGTAGAGATCGACCCCGAGAACGGTAGACAAACTCCAGTTAAGCGAACAGCTTTGGGTCGCTTCAAGCACGAAGGTTTTGCCTTTGCCACAGGTGCAGGCGGTCGGGCTGTTGGTTACATGGGTGACGATCAGCGGTTCGATTACTGTTATCGATATGTCTCCGATACTAGCTGGCGATCGATGCTCTCTCGCGGCTTAAGTCCCCTAGACTACGGCAAGCTCTACGTTGCTAAGTTCAATGAAGATGGTACTGGTGAGTGGTTAGAATTAACCATTAATAATCCTCTGCTCGCAGAAAGATTCAACGACCAGGGTGAGGTGCTAGTATTTGCGAGGGTGGCAGCTGATATTCTGGGAGCAACCCCTATGGATCGTCCCGAGTGGACTACCGTTGCCCCTGATGGTTCTGTTTTCTGGTCTTTGACTAACAACAGCGAACGAGAAGTTCCTGGACCTGCAAACCCTTTGGCTCCTAATGATGATGGTCACATCATTCGTACGGAAGACAGCTACAACAATACAGGTCTTCATTTCACCTGGCAGGTTGTATTTATTGCTCAGGATACCCACGGTGAAGGAGATGAAACCACCTTTAGCGACCCTGACGGTTTATGGTCTGATCCTGAGGGTCGCTTGTTTATTGAAACAGATGGTGGACAACAAAAAGAACTCAATAACCAGTTACTAGTTGCCGATCCTGCTACTGGTGAGATTCGGCGTCTGCTGACGGGTGTTGCTGGTGATGAGATTACTGGAATTGCCTGTACTCCAGACCAGAAAACGTTTTTCTGTAATTCTCAGCACCCTGGTGATGGAGATCCAACTTTAACCAACTTTCCTGCACCTACTGATGGCGTTACTATACCCCGTGATTGCACTTTTGTAATTACTAAGAAAGATGGTGGCATTGTTGGTTCATAGTTAGCAATTTTCTCTGTTTTGACTTACTAGGTCAAAACAGAGTCTCCTTTTTAATAATATTTTAATAAGTTGATATCTCCTTACATTCTGATTAGTTTGTTTTTCGGAAAAACTTAATATCTATCACTTATTAAATTTGAATCAGATAGGGGATTATGACGATTATCCTTACGCTTATTATCAGATAAATGTGACTGTGCAACCATTATCGTATTGATTTAAAAGGCTTTTCTATACTCTTGCTTTTCGGTTAATTATCTATTATCCGAAAAACATAATAACAATTTATACTAAATAATTTATGATTTAAAACTTTATTATTTTTTCACAAAATAATCCAGAATTATAACAATATCAAAATTAATGTAAATATTTAAAGTTAATTCATAACGCGAGCTACTATGTATTAGTAGAAGAAAACTAAAGAATTGCAAATTATAGCTTAATTAAGATTAAACAAATCGATTCCTCATATATTCAAGCCAGGATAAATCTAAAATCTTCTTACCATGACAGATAACCGAGAAAAAGATTTTCGTCCAGTAAATCAAATTTTAGGAACCCAACCTTCATTAGGTCCCGTACCTGCCGATCAAATTCTTCCTTGGACGTTGATTGCTTTAGCCTCATACTTTATCATCAACGGCATTTTTGGTGGTCTATTTGAGGATGATTTTAACAAATGGTTATGGACATCACTAATGACAGGATGGGGAATTGCCACATGGTGGATTTTAACTAGTGGCAGAAGTTGGAGCTTTTTGAGTAAGTTCATCGGTGTTCCTACTTGGACGAGAGGTTTTGCTCGCTATCAAAGTTTATTGTTGAAAACTAACCATGAAGCAAAAAATCGGAAAGCGAAGCGTCGGGATCGCCGCAGATAATCAAACTAGGCTGACACCCTTTGAAGATGCATTACACTTAGCAACCATGCTGCGCGTGTCCCTAAATGGACGAGATCTTGGCGCTTATATTTTGAATAAAGGAACTAGTAAGAATAGATTTTCCTTTGTTTTTGGTTTTGATTGTTTGGGCATCCACACTACTTTAAGTCCAGAACAAATCAATACGACTATTACAAATATTGAAAGTGGTTTAAAAGATATACCTTTTGGGGAAAAAGTTACTTTTCATTTAAGTTCTTTTAGTTCGGATAGAGAGCGACAAAAAGAACTGACTTCTTTAATTGAAAAAGCTCCATCACGAGATATTAAATTTTTACTGATGGCAGAACGTGCGAGAGTGCAAGAGTTAACTCTTTCAGGTATTCGCAAGCCAAAAGTTTTACGTATTTTTGTGACTTATTCTATCGAATCCAATTCTTCTAGTACAAATGACTGGATCGAGAAAATATTAGCAAAAAGCGAATCATGGTGGTTGAAATTTAAGGGAGAACTTACTGAAGTAGAAAACCAGCGTATTGAAGCTACTATCTATGACGCCTACAAAAATGGTTTTTGCTGCTGGGAACAAGTCCTCTCTAACAAAATGGGATTGGATGTCAGACCTTTGAGTGCACAGGAACTTTGGGGGGAAATCTGGAAAAGATTTAATGATACCAAGCCTATAGAAATTCCACAGTTAATTACTTTAGATGAAAATGGAATAAGGGAACAAGTTTATTCCGACTTAGCTAGCAGCAAATTACTAACAGAGAATGTTCACAGTACTACCCTGCTAATGGAATCTGGAGTACCCTGTGCCGATCGCCGTTGGGTGCGGGTTAATAATAACTTTGTTGGTGTATTAACTTTCCTAGATAAACCAGGAGGTTGGCTGAATCAAACAGCTCAACTTCGATATCTATGGGAGCTACTGGCGAGGGAAACAGTAGTCGATACGGAGGTTTTTTGTCAGCTGACGGCTGCAAATCCTGCCATAGTAAAAACTACTCTCCAAAGAGTGCTGAAGCAGTCAAATATGACGGCACTTATGGCTCAAGAAAAAAGCAAAACTATCGATGTCGGCGCTCAACTAAAGTTAAAAAAATCGGTAGCTGCCCAAGAAAAATTATATGAAGGTGCAGTGCCAATTTATACTGCCCTGACTATTTTGGTTCATCGTCCTAGTTTGGAGAAATTGGACGAGGCGGCAAAATATATTGAAAATTGCTTTCAACGTCCAGCCAAAGTCATTAGAGAAACAGAGTATGCCTGGAAAATTTGGCTGCAAACTCTGCCGATTGTCTGGGAAAGTTTATTAACGAAACCCTTCAATCGCAGACAATTATATTTGACTAGCGAAGTTTCTGGATTAATGCCTTTAGTTTTAACTAGGAAAGGTGATAATCGAGGTTTTGAGTTAATTGCTCGGGAAGGAGGAACGCCTTTACATATCGATTTGTTTAACAAGCATAAAAATCTCGCCCTGTTTGCTACCACTCGTGCGGGTAAATCAGTTTTAGTTTCGGGAATTCTCACCCAAGCTTTGGCTCACGGGCTTCCTGTGGTAGCCCTGGACTTTCCCAAACCCGATGGTACATCGACATTTACCGACTATACACGCTGCTTGGAGAAGAATGGAGCTTATTTTGATATTGCCAAACAATCGAATAACTTATTCGAGCAACCAGATTTGCGAGCCCTCAGTCCAGAACAGAGGAGCGATCGCTTACTAGATTATCGAGCTTTCTTGGAATCAGCCTTGATGGAGATGGTTTTAGGTTCGTCTGGGAAAAATCAACTGCTGGTGCAAACAGTGCGATCGCTCCTCAACTTGGCTCTAAAAGCTTTCTTTGCTGATGAAGGAATCCAAAAGCGGTATCAAGAGGCAATGGAGGGAGGATTTGGTAGTTCAGCTTGGCAGCGAACACCTACCCTAAGAGACTTTTATGCTTTTTGCTCCCCAGAACATCTGGAACTAGATTCGATGAGTGGTAGAGTTGAGGATGCCCTGAATCAGATTCAACTGCGTCTGCGCTTTTGGCTCTCTAGCCGAGTAGGCATGGCTATTTCACAGCCCTCAAGCTTTCCTACTGACTCTCAACTGTTGGTTTTTGCTCTCACCAACCTTGCTGATAGCGAAGATGCAGCAGTATTATCCTTAAGTGCCTATTCCGCTGCTTTGCGCCGTGCCTTAAGCAGTCCAGCTTCCATTTTCTTCATTGACGAAGCTCCCATTCTCTTTGAATTCGAGCAAATTTCTAACTTAGTGGGCAGAATTTGTGCCAACGGAGCTAAAGCTGGTATCAGAGTTATTCTCTCAGCACAAGATCCCGATACTATTGCCAAATCTCCCGCAGCATCTAAAATCTTGCAAAATCTTACCACGCGTCTGATCGGTCGCATTCAGCCTGTGGCAGTAGATAGTTTTACCGATATTTTAAAATATCCCCGCTCGATTATTGCTCAAAATGCCTCAGAAGGCTTTTTTCCCAAACCAGAAGGAGTTTATAGCCAATGGCTGTTAGACGATAATGGACGATATACTTTCTGTCGCTACTATCCTGGTTACGAACAATTGGCAGTAGTAGCTAATAACCCAGACGAACAAGCTGCACGCAAACAAATAATGCAATGTTACGGCAATAAATATGAAGCAATCTCTGCCTTTGCTCGTCAGTTAGTCTCTTCTCTGCGCGATCGCACATTATAGACGTTAAAGATTTTAATAATATTAGAGATAAATTATTTATGAAAAAAACGATACTTTTGACTCTTTTCTTGCCATTTTTGGCAGTCGTACCAGCAATGGCACAATTTGGCAATGTTTGGACTGATTTTAAAGCTTATTCCGCTGATTTACAAAACTATCTCAATTTTAATACTAGGGAAATTTTAAGTCCTCTAGAATTATATGCACAAATAGCTATTGAAAGTGCAAAAGGGGATTCTAATATTCCCAACCCGATTAAAGCAAGAGAAATTTTCCGCTCTAGTATGTTTTTTAATTCCAAATCCGATAAGTTTGAAAATAATGCGGCTGTAAGAGGCTCTTTAGTTAGTGATGAAATTGATCGACTAATTACCAGAGGAGCAGTTGAAAGTTTCATGGGATCGAGCGGGCAAATTCGTTATAAAAGTAAGCTAGAAAATGCGGAAATAACCTTAGATAATATTTCCAATCTTTCACAAGAAGCCGATAACATTGTCACTCAAGTTATCGGCATCTCCCCTGAAAGTCCATTCTTAAGTGAAATATTGGGTCAAAATCAAGCTAATTTGAATTTGCAAAATATTAAAATTCTAAGCGAACAAGCAAAAATCATGGCTGAAAGTCTTGCCCAAACAATGCAGGGCAATCAATTTTTGCAATACTCTAACTTAAATTTAACCAACATATCCAAGCAGATAGAACAGACAAATCGAGCAGAAAGAGTAGAAACGTCTACTGAAGCAGCAAGACTGTTACGAACTAGTTCGCAAATAGATTTATTTGGCAGAAAATATTGAAAATTAAAGAAGGCAGAGGTAAATAGTAACCCTGTAGGTAAGTAATAAGTAATAAGTAATAAGTAATAAGTAGTAAGTAATGAGTAATGAGTAATGAGTAATGAGTTCAGACTACTTTTCTTGGCAAATTCAAACTATCAATATTTTGGCTCAAGCTGGCATAGACCAAATACTTAGAGATGGTAATACTAGTGCCCAAAGAATTACTGAAAGTTGGGACGAGCAATGGATAGATGTTTTACAAAATAACACTAATAATAACTTGTATGGAGCATTGACAGATTTAGGAATATTCTTTGCCGTAGGAACTCTTTTGTTTTTTATGATTCAATGGCTAAAAGATGTGATTAATTATAATTATTCTCGACCCATTTCATCTTTGATATGGCCATTTATAGTAGTTATTCTCTTAAGTAATTCAGGTCAAGGAAATGTGCTATCTAGCTTGACTTTAGGTGTCCGCAATTTGATCGATACTGTTAATCAACAAGTAGTGCTGACAGCAGATGCAAACCAAACTTATCAACAAGCATTAAATATGGCTGTGGGAGAAGAAATAGCAGGTTCTTTACTTCGTCCCTGCCAATCTCTAACTGGCGAACAACAAAATCAATGTTTTCTCAAAGCTAAGGAAAAAATCGATCCTCTCTGGCGTGAATATAGATTTTTATATGGAAATCAAGCTTGGATATATAGACTAGAAAATAAGGTAAATCAAATTGCCTTTGGTACGGAAATATTATCGGAAAATTCATTTAATGCTTTATTAGGCTCGACAACACAAACGATGACTAAAAACTTTTTAGTTTCCTCACAATATGCATTTCAAAATTTACTCGAAGCAACGATGTTATTGATAGCAACTTTGGGACCCTTAGCTGTGGGAGGTTCTTTGTTGCCTGTAGCTGCCAAGCCAATTTTTGCTTGGTTGACTGGATTTTTCGCCTTAGGAATTGCCAAAATTTCTTTCAATATTATGGCTATCTCGGCTTCCGCTGCGATTATCAATGGACCTGCTGGAGATTTCAATGCAGATCCCGATTTATTGTGGTTTACAATCTTTCTCGGAATTTTGGCTCCAATTTTATCTTTATTACTTTCTTCTGTTGGGGGTTTGGCAATATTAAATAGTATTAGTAATGCAGTACCTTGGACTAGGTAAATAACTAGTTTAAGTTTTAAATTTTGATTATATCAGTTTATTTCAAAGAGTCAGTTAATGGTACGCCTCCTAAAAAAACAACAAAAAAAATCAAATGTAAATCTTTTAAGTGGTTTGGCAATCATCACCTTGAGTTTACATATATTGACTTTAGTTTTCCTAATCCTACAAGGGCTTTCAATTCGTCAACTCTATTTGAGAAAGCCTCCTACCTTTGTACAACTAATTAATGGAAAAAAAATAGGTAGTACTAAGGATTTAGAAAGAGATCCTGAAGTTATCCAACAATTTATTAGTAAAGTCACGATCTTAATGTTTAATTGGTCGGGAAAACTTCCGCCCCAAACGATTAAAGATGTATCGCAACCAATCCCCGATCCAGGTATATCCATTCAAACTGAGCAAGGAAGCAGCAAAAAGGTCAGTACAAGCAGTTGGATGGCTAGCTTTGCCCTATCAGAAGATTTTCGCCCTGCTTTTCTGAGAGAAATAGCAAATATCACACCACCAGAAGTTTTCTCTGATGTTCCCCACCAGGCTATGTCAGCTCAATTAATTATTAAGCGAATCGATCGACCCGAAGAAATTGCTCCTGGAAAATGGCGAGTAGGAATGGTGGCTAATTTAATTCAAAAGAAAACAAACACTAATCGTCAAGTAATAATTCCGTATAACAAAGATTTTTTGATTCGGGCTGTAGATTATTTTCCCCATCCTCGGGCTTCAAGTGCTACAGACTTGCAAAAAGCAATTTACAATATTCGCTCTGACAGATTGGAAATTTATGAAATACGAGATTTATGTTTATTAGATGAAAATAATAAACAAGATGCCAATAATTTACAGCACTGTCAAATCTAAAATGAGTGAAGCCTTGTGCCCTTTAATAAGGGCTTGCTGAATAAGTCAAAATCAATTAAATATAAGCGTTTCAAGACTTTTTAATAAAATGTACTAGCTTCTTAAAAGCTAATAGCTGAAAGCTGATAGCTAATAGCTTTACAACAGATATCCTCTCAAATCTTAGTTTTTCAGCAAGCCCTAATAAGGATACCGCTTCACATATTGGGCAATACCCCTCAAGCCATTAATTTATTATTTTTCTTCTGGAACGCAAATATGGCGATCGCTTTGAGGGACATCAGGATTGATTTTCAGATAGTGATCAACCCAATTACAAGCATATTCAAAATAATCGAGCTTTAAGATACGCTCTAAATCCCAAATCACGATCGAGCGATCGTCCCCCGATGAAATAAGGGTTTTGCCGTCGGGACTAAAATCTAGCGTCCAAACTTTGGAAGTATGTCTTTCTAAGGTAAAAAGTTCTTTACCTTGCAAATCCCACAATTTTACAGTGCGGTCGGAACTAGTAGAAGCAATGGTTTGACCGTCGGGACTAAAACGAATTTGGTTGGATTCTCCATTGTGTCCTGCAATAGTAGCCAGGTTTTTGCCTTCCTTGTCCCAGGTTTTAATCGTGCCATCCCAGGAAGAGGTAGCCCAAATTTTGCCATTGGGACTGGGAGTGACGCTATAAACAACATTTTCATGACCTTGAAGAAGGGTAATATTTTTTTGTTCTGGATCTGACTGCCAACCCCATAATTTAACTGTATTGTCTCTCGAAGCAGTAGCGATAGTTTTACTATCAGGACTGAAAGCCAATTCAATAATTGCTCCTTGATGGTAATGCTTGCTATTACTAATCAACTCTCCTTCAAGATTCCAAATCTTGAGCGTACCTTCTTCATCCGCAGAAGCCAGATATTGACCGTCAGGACTAAACGCTACAGTAAATACTGAAGATTCATGACCGAATAGAGTTTTTAAGACTTTTCCTCGATCGTCCCAAATTTTAATGCTCGTATCGTCCGAACCCGATGCGAGCAACTCACCTGAAGGATGAAAAACTACATCATGGACTCGACTTTTATGTCCTGAGAAGGTTTGAAGATATTTCCCCGATTTTGTCCAAAGCTTAATCTTTCCATCTCTACTGCTAGAAGCGATCGCTTTACCATCGGGACTAAAACTGAGATGTAAAACAGTGCCCTCGTGTCCTTCCAAAGTTTGCAGTAAATTGCTGCGGGGTTGCCAAAGACGAATCGTTTTATCAAAACCACCAGTGGCGATCGCTTTACCATCGGTACTAACTCCCAAACCGACGACGCGATCGCGATGTCCTTTAAAAGTAGAAAGTAAAGTTCCTTCAGGACTCCAAATTTTAATAGTTTTGTCGTCGGAAATCGAGACAATTTCCCCCGTTTGCTTATTATAAGCCACGGAATTGACCCGATCTTCGTGTCCCTTCATAATCTTTTTCATTGTGGGTTGCTTGGGGTTGCTCGTGTCCCACAGAATTAGAGTATTATCGTGGGAAGCACTGACCATATTTTGACCATCACCGCTAAAATCGACATTGTTCACCGCATCTTGATGGGCTTTCAAAGTAGCTAGGACAACTGGTTTTCCCGATGCGATCGATTGTTCCACATCCCACAATTTAATGGTTTTATCCCAGCTAGCAGTAGCCAAAATTTTACTATCTTGAGTAAAGTCCACTCCCCAAACTCGGTCTTTATGTCCCGTTAAGGTAGTGATTAATTCCCCTTCTGGAGTCCAAAGCTTAACGGTTTTGTCCCAACTAGCCGAGGCAATCATTTTGTCATCGGGACTATAGGTTACTTCCCAAACGTGGTCTTGATGACCTTCAAGAGTTTTGAGTAGCTTGCCATTAATATCCCAAATTTTGAGGGTATTATCCCAGCTAGCAGTAATCACTTTGGTTTGGTCTTGACTAAAATCTACCGCCCAAACTCCAGCATCATGACCTTCATAGGTAGTCAGTAATGTGCCGTCGAGTTGCCATAGTTTGGCAGTCTTGTCTTCGCTGGCAGATAAGACTAACTTTCGATCTGGACTAAAATCTATTTCCCAAACTGGACCATTGTGTCCTGAAAGGCGGTTGACTTCTTGAATGCCATAGGTAGCCCGACGCAAATAGCGGTTGACTTTTGCTACGAGACTGGGATTATCCCATGTTAATTTTTGGAGTTCTGCTTGAGCCTTCATGGCTTGAATGAGAGCTTCTAGTCTTTGCTCGGAAACAAATAAAGTTTCAGAAGAGGTAGCCAAACTATCGATTACAGAGGCAATAGTTTTTTGTTCGCTTTTGGTGGCGCGATAACTTTGTTGGCTGGCAAATATACCCAGTCCCGAAGCCAAAGCCAAAGCTACGCTCAAAGCAGCAATTAAAATTCTTTGTTGTTTGCTGTTGCGTTTTTCCGTTATCAATCGAGCTTCTACTTCTTGCAAGCGGGTAGTTTCTACGGCTTGCCTAGCTTCTTCCTGTTGGGAAGCAGTTAAAAACTGATATTCTTGACGATTGATGTTGTGGCTACTTGCCCAAATTTGCGCTTCTTGTAAAGCTTGACCTCTTAACAAGCGAGATGTATCTCGACCATCGGAAGCCAGCCATAATTCTAATTCTTTATTGAAGGGACGTAGTTTTTCTAGTTGTATGGCGATCCAATCTAGGTTAAAAATTTGGCGATAAGTTTGATTGCGATAAATCAAAGAACCTTTTTGTTTGACAACCAGATTAGACAAAAGCAGAAATCTTTGTTCGGGACTATCATCTACTGGAATAGACCCTTTAATTAAAATTTGCTCTGCCAATCCCAACAATCGAACTGCTTTATTTTCATTGCTCAAAATGCGATCGCGTATGGTGCGGAGATGTTCTGGTTCGTCTTGTGCCTCCCAATTGTCAATAATTTTCTCTCGAACTAACCTTTCCACCCAAGCCACCTCATATCCTGGTAAAGGACAATCACAAGTCTGTTGGCTGTAATTTACAGCTAGCTGACAAACTTTCTGAGTCAGAAAAGGCTGTCCCCCAGTCCAATTGAGGATTTCTTCTAGAATTAATCTAGGGTCTTTAAATCTATCTTGCAAACCTGCAATTAAAGGTGTTGCTTCTTCTAAGGTAAATCCTGTCAGTTCGATCGCCTTACCAATATTAAAGGGGGTGCGATCGCGATGGCGGATCAGATCGCTAGGAGTAGTTACCCCAAACAAAGCAAAGCCCAGACGATTATATGAATTATTTTCGGCTCTTTGGTTGTAAAAATAACGAATGAGAGCAAAAAAATCATCGGTAGGAAAATCTAAACTCAGAACACTATCAATTTCATCAATAAAAACAAAGATTTTTGACGCTTCTACTTTAGTCAAGACCACATCACTAACAAATCTGTCTAGTTGTTGAACTGGCGACAAACCTTGTTGTTCTTCCCACCATGCCTTGAACTTGACTTTTCTCATCAAACCCAAACCGCGCCAAATTTCCGAAGCAATCCCTTTATACCATTGACGGGGAGCTATGGTATTGCTACCAATGTTGCTCATATCTAGGGATACGCAGGCATATTCCTGTTGTTCTAGACGATTTTTAACTCGAACTCTCAGGCTAGATTTGCCCATCTGACGGCAGTTAAATACATAACAAAAGTCTCCATCCACTAAAGCTTCGTACAATCGATCGTCAGCACTTCTGGCTACATAACTTGTAGCATTAACATTGAGACTCCCGCCCACTTGATAATCGATTGCCATTTGTCCTTCGCGATTGGATTGTTATTGATTCAACCAGTAGTCTTGAGCTAGTTTAACAATCCTCTGGGAGGCTTTACCATCGCCAAAAGGATTAATTGCCATTGCCATTTGTTGGTATTTTGACTCATTTTCTAATAATTCTGAAGCGGCGTTAATAATATTTTCCCAATTAGTACCGATCAATTTTGCTGTCCCCGCATCCACTGCTTCGGGTCTTTCTGTAGTTTCCCGCAAGACTAAGACTGGTTTGCCCAAGCTTGGTGCTTCTTCTTGCAATCCTCCCGAATCTGTTAGCAAAAGATGGCAGCGAGATATTGCTCCCACTAGTTCGGGATAGTCTAGAGGTTCGGTGAGGAATACTCTAGGTAAGTCTGCCAAAGCTGCCTTGATTGGCTCTCTGACGGTGGGATTGCGATGTAAGGGGAGTAGTAATGCCGTGTCGGGGAAGCGGTCTAAAATAGCTTTGAAACCCCGCAAAATCGATTCTAGAGGCTGACCCCAGTTTTCGCGACGATGGACGGTAGCCAGTAAAACTCGATATTTTTCCCAATCTAAATTGGGTATGGGACAAGCTGGTTTTTTATCGGCAACGGTTAACAGGCTGTCGATTACAGTATTACCCGTATGGTGGATTGCTCCTGTTACCCCAGACTTTTGTAAATTTTCTACTGCTAGTTTGGTGGGGGCAAAATGTAATTGAGCGATTTGAGAAATCAAACGACGGTTGGCTTCTTCGGGATAGGGATCGTATAAATTATTCGTCCGCAACCCTGCTTCTACATGACCGACGGGAATCTGATGGTAAAATGCCCCCAAAGCAGCGGAAAAAGCAGTGGTAGTGTCTCCCTGAACGAAAATAAATTTCGGATTAATTTGGGCAAAAACTTTTTCTAATCCTTGCAAGCTATCGCAAGTAATATTAGTTAAAGTTTGTTTGGGCTTCATAATGTCTAAATCCCAATCTGCCTCAAGCTCGAACAATTCCATGACGCGATCGACCATTTCTCGATGTTGTCCCGTAAGAATGAGATGGGTTTTGGTATCTTTTAAACTCTTTAGTTGTTTAATTACGGGAGCGAGCTTAATCGCTTCTGGTCTAGTCCCTAAAATTACACCTACAGTTTTCATTGAACATTTACCATTTATCATTGAACATTTATCATTGACCAGCTATAAGCTATCAGCTATCAGCTTTTAGTTCTTAGTTTTTAGTTCTTAGTTTTTAGTCACCCAGTCACCCAGTCACCCAGTCACCCAGTCACCCAGTCACCCAGTCTCCCAGTCTCCCAGTCTCCCAGTCACCCAGTCACCCAGTCACCCAGTCTCCCAGTCCCCATTAGTAGCGAATTCTCGGATCTATATAAGCATTAATAATATCGATCGCAATACTAGCCAGAACGACAATGATGCCGAAAAATACCATAACTCCTTGGACTGTAGGATAGTCTCGTAAAGATATCGCTTCATAGAGTCTATTACCCAAACCAGGCCAAGAAAAAGTTACTTCCGTCAATACTGCACCGCCCAACAAGGCTGCAAAAGTTAAGCCCAAGACGGTAATTACGGGAATTAGGGCATTTTTCATGGCATGGGATATAAGGATTGTCCGTTCGGGAATTCCCCTCGCCCTAGCTGCTTCTACATAATCTGCTTGGAGGGTTTGTTTTAAGTTAACCCGCACGATACGCTCGAAAATACCGCTGAGTAACAGTCCTAAAGCTATACTGGGCAAAGCTAAATAATGTAGGGTATTTAACAGCATTCCCAGATCTCCCGCTAGGATACTGTCAATTAAATATAAACTCGTCACTGGGGGCGGTGTGGTTGCGCTGACGGGGAAACGAGTACCTAACGGAAACCAGCCCAAATTAACGGCAAAAATCAACTGCAAGACCATTCCCACCCAAAACAAAGGCAAGGAATAGGTCACGATACCAAATAATCTGCCCAAAGCATCAATATATTTATTTTCTGTAGAAGCAGAAACCATTCCAACCAATACCCCTACAGTCACCGCTACTACCATACTGCAAAAAGATAGTTCTACCGTAGCGGGAAAATATTCTTTAATTACTTCCCAGACCGACAAGCCCCGACTGGTCAGGGAGCTACCTAAATCAAAATTGAGTAACGCTTTGAGATAGTCAAAATATTGCTGCCATAAAGGGTCGGTCAATCCTAACTGCGATCGCAAAGCTGCTTTAGCGGCTTCTGGGGCGCGAGTACCCAAAATTGCATCGGCTGGATCTCCAGGAGTCGCCCTGAGTAAAAGGAATACCAAAGTTGCGATCGTCAATAACATCAAAGGAGCTAAAAGCAAACGAACCAAGATATACGATTGCAAGGCTTTCGAGCGAGACATAAACTTGACCAGAGCTAACAGTTTTAATAGTTATAGCAGTTATGTCTGTTAATTGTTGATTGAATTATTTTCCGATATTTAGTTTCTTTTTGCTGCGTTTTAATTCTTTCCAAAGAGTTTTGATTTGCTCGTATGCTTCTTCTGGTGCTAGTTTGCCCCCTGTTTCTAAATTACAAATGTAATTTATTTTTTGGGCGAACTCTTGCAAATTGGAATTGAAAACTAGGTTTTCTGGTTTAACTTCACCGTGATAGGAATGGCGAGGATATAGGAAATTATTGAGGTTTTGATTGGGTCTCATGGTCTTAGATTAAGTTTGTAGTTTTTTCAATCAATTTACTGATAGTAATCGTCAATTTTGCCTGCTAAGAATTTAATCTTTCTTAGCATTTTTATTTCGTTCGTGCCAGACAAACACAAAGTGACCCGATGACGCTACTATAAACTGGGTTTTATTTTAGATATTAACAAAAGAATATAGTTTTATTAACCTATTCTTAACCTAATTTTTTATAGCCCGCGATTTATCCTTAAAGATCGCTGAATTTTCAGGCAAATATTCAAGATGTCACAAACAGAAAAACTTTACGAAGGCAAAGCCAAGATTCTTTACTCGACAGACGATCCAGAAATTTTACTAACCGTCTATAAAGACGATGCAACGGCGTTCAATGCTCAGAAAAGGGGACAAATAGCAGGGAAAGGGGCGATTAATTGTCAGATTACCGCAGCATTATTCCACTGGCTGGGAACTTTGGGTATTCCGACTCACTATTTAGATTCTCCAGCACCCAATCAAATGAACGTTAAGGCAGTAACCATTGTTCCTGTAGAAGTGGTGGTGAGAAACGTTGCTGCGGGGAGTCTTTGTCGTCAAACAGGATTGCCTGAAGGCAAAGTATTAGATAATTCTTTAGTGGAATACTATTACAAAAGCGATGAATTAGGCGATCCTCTACTAACTCGCGATCGCATCTTTTTATTGGATCTGGTTTCTGCCGAACGACTGACTGAAATTGAAAATATGGCGCGGAAAATCAACCAACACTTACAAGAATTTTTTCAGCAATGTGATATTACCCTGGTAGACTTTAAACTGGAATTTGGTATTGACAGCCAAGGAAACTTACTTTTAGCCGATGAAATTAGCCCCGATACTTGCCGTCTTTGGAACAATAAAGAACAAGATCCTCAAGCCAAAATCATGGATAAAGACCGCTTTCGTAAAGATCTCGGTAAAGTAGAGTCGGCTTATCAAGAAGTTCAGCAAAGAGTTTTGCAGCAATTACAACAATAGTTAGATCTGTAGTTTTTAATAACTATTTAAAGCGATCGAATATTTAACCTTAATGGTTCAACCTAATAAAAATTATTAAGTCGATCGCTGGGGAACATTTATTGCTGTGAATAGTCATATTGCCAGGCACAAACTAAAATTGTCTATCGTTGGCGATTTTAATGTCTTGAAAAGCGGTCGTCTATCAAATTTCCAATCAAAAAGCTTATGGCTTGTAGCTGGGGCAAAGCCCTTTTATCTGGTGTGTGGAAGTGTTAATAGAATCAAAAAAAGTGCGTCTATCTCCTACTCTAATTTCAATCTTAGTAACGACTCTGACCTTGGGAATCTCATTTCCAACTAGAGCAGAAAATCAAAATCTGAATTCTCAGTCCGAGCAAATTATTATTAATAATGGTGCAGCTTTGCTCGGCAAAATCGAACCAACTTTCTTGGCTCAAAATTCTGAAGATTCTACAGGACAACCGTTTGAGACTGATTCTGATGCGGAGGTAGATCCTAATCTAAAGCTACCAGAATTTCAGCCTCCCGAATCGGAAACACAACCCCAAAATCCTCAAAATAATACAGATAATAATGAAGGGGAAGCAAACCCCGAACGCGCTCAAGAACCAAGAGTTTTAGTAGCCGAGGTAGTTGTAGAAGGAGCAAGCGAAGAATTAAAAGATATTGTTTATGCCACCATCAATACCGAACCTGGCAGAACCACAACTCGCACTCAGCTTCAGGAAGATGTCAATGCTGTATACGCTACAGGTTTTTTCCAAAATGTAGAAGTAACTCCAGGAGATACTCCTCTAGGAGTCAGAATTACTTTTACTGTGGAGGCGAATCCGATTTTGAATAACGTTTCCCTAGTTACCGTTCCTCAAAGAGAAGCTAGCGAAATTTTACCTCCAGAAAAAATCGATGAGTTTTTTGGGGATAATTACGGCAAAATTCTCAATTTAAGGGAACTGCAACAAGGAGTGATTCAAGTCAACGAATGGTATAGCGAAAACGGTTACGAACTAGCTCAAGTTGTTGGCGCGCCTCAAGTCAGTGCCGATGGAGAAATCACCCTGATTGTTGCCGAAGGGATTATTGAAGATATTCAAGTAAGATATTTTGACGAAGACGACGAACCGATTGAAGGCAAAACCAAAGAATATATCGTTACCAGGGAAGTAGAACTCCAGCCAGGGGATGTCTTTAAACGAGACACCGCTAGAAGAGATTTACAACGAGTTTTTGGCTTGGGGATTTTTGAAGATGCTCGTTTTTCCTTTAGTCCTGGTGAAGATCCGAGTAAAGTAATTGTTAATGTCGATGTAGTTGAAGGTAGTAGCGGTTCGGTTTCTGCTGGTGCTGGTTATAGTTCTTCTGGGGGACTATTTGGAACTGTTAGCTATCAGCAGCGGAACTTTGGCGGTAACAACCAAACTTTGGGAACGGATATCTCTTTGGGTAGCAATAGTTTGCTGTTTGATGTTAATTTTACCGATCCTTGGATTGGTGGCAGTGAAAGTCGTACTTCCTATACCGTCAATGCTTTTCGCCGTCGTTCGATTTCTTTGGTTTTTAATGGGGATAATGATATTCAAACCCTAGATCCAGATCCTAATGATGGGGATGATGATTCCAACTCCCCTCGTATCGTCCGTACTGGAGGCGGAATTACCTTTGGTCGCCCCATCCCTAGCGATCCTTTTAAACGTCGGGAATGGTCTTTGTCAACGGGACTTCAATATCAACGAGTTGAAGTTAGAAATAGCGATGGTGAAATTTCTCCCATCTCCGAAGATGAAGATGGCAACATTAATTTTGCTGTTAGTGACGATGGTACTGACGATCTATTTACCCTAAGGTTTGGAGCAAATCGCGATCGCCGTAACAATCCTTTGCAACCGACTAGTGGTTCTGTCTTGAGATTGGGTACGGAACAAACCATTCCGATCGGTTCTGGTAGTATTCTCTTTAATCGTTTGCGGGGTAATTTTAGTCAATTTTTTCCCATCAATATAATTCGCTTTAGTGATGGTCCTGAAACCCTGGCTTTTAATATTCAAGCAGGTACTATTTTAGGTGATGTACCCCCTTATGAATCTTTTATCTTAGGAGGTAGTAACTCAGTACGAGGTTTTGGCGATGGTGAAGTTGGTAGCGGTAGGAGTTATTTCCAAGCTAGTGCCGAATATCGTTTTCCGATTTTTAGAATTATCGGCGGTGCTTTGTTTTTTGACTATGGCACGGTCTTGGGTTCTGATGATGCCGTACCAGGACAGCCTTCCGTACTGCGAGATTTACCAGGGGCTGGTTTTGGTTACGGTGTGGGAGTTAGAGTCCAATCTCCCTTAGGGCCAATTAGAGTAGACTATGCCATTAATGACGATGGTGGTAATGAAATTCAATTTGGTATTGGGGAGAAGTTTTAATCATTTATCATTGAACATTGAACATTGAACAGTGGGAAATACATTAAAAAAGGGGTTTGAATTATCTGGAGTAGGGTTGCATTTTGGGATAGATACTAAAGTGAAAGTCATGCCCGCCAGTTCTGGGGAAGGTCGGTATTTTGTGCGAACAGACTTGCCAGCCAAGCCAGTAATTCCCGCCTCGATCGCAGCAGTGGGACAAACTACCCTATCTACAGAATTAGTGGGCGAAAATGCCAAAGTTCGTACCGTAGAACATTTGTTGGCTGCCCTCTCTGGCAATGGCATCGATGATGTGCGAATTGAAATCGATGGTTCAGAATTACCCTTGTTAGATGGTTCGGCAAAAAATTGGTGTGAGGCGATCGCCACATCGGGAGTTATCAGTAATAGTGAGGCTTCAGTCGAATCCAAAACTATTACAGAACCGATTTGGGTTAGAGAAGGAGATGCTTTCGTAGCTGCTTTACCCGCACCAGAACCCAGGTTCACTTATGGTATAGACTTTCCCTATCAGGCGATTGGCAATCAGTGGCATAGTTGGCAGCCAGATCGAGAAGATTTTAATACTGAAATAGCCCCAGCCCGTACTTTTGGCTTTGCCGAACAAATCGAGCAGTTAAGACAAGCTGGTTTGATTAAAGGGGGAAGTTTGGACAATGCTTTAGTATGCAGTGATTCAGGCTGGGTCAATCCGCCTTTGAGATTTACTAATGAACCAGCCCGTCATAAACTATTAGATTTAGTAGGGGATATGAGTTTATTGGGTCGTTTTCCCATCGCTCATATTATTGCCTACAAAGCCAGTCATAAGTTACACACTCAGTTGGCTGCTAAAATCATTAATCATTGAACATTAAACATTGACGAGCGACCCCGCGTACCACAAGGGCATAATATCGCCTTAAGGCGCAAGGGAACGCGCGAGATTGAGCATTTAATATCAATCAGTAATTAGTTTTTAGTTCTTGGTTTTTAGCAATCAATAATCAACAATCATCATATGGATTCTGTCATCGAAACCCCCGATAGTTCTCTCAAAACTACTTTTGACGTTCGAGAAATTCACCAACTCTTACCTCACCGCTATCCTTTTGCTTTGGTCGATCGCATTATCGACTATGTACCAGGAGAAAAAGCAGTAGGAATTAAAAATGTTACTTTTAACGAACCATTTTTCCCAGGACATATCCCCGATTTTCCTTTGATGCCTGGGGTATTGATGGTCGAAGCAATGGCACAGGTAGGCGGTATTGTCTTGGTACAATTGCCAGGAATGAGCGGTAAATTCTTTGCTTTTGCCGGTATTGATAAAGTACGTTTTCGTCGCCCTGTAGTGCCTGGCGATCGCTTGACTATGACTGTAGAATTGTTATCCTTGAAACGAAATCGTATTGCCAAAATGCAAGGTAGAGGGGAAGTAGATGGAGAATTGGCAGTCAAAGGAGAAATGATGTTCTCTTTAATTGAAATGTAATTACAATACAGACGTTGCTGAATTAAAATACCAATTTTAGCCTCTGGGAGAATCAATTTTGAGAACCTTAATCCATCCAACTGCTGTAATTGACGATCGCGCTCAACTTCATCCTACGGTGCGAGTCGAACCCTATGCGGTGATTGGCGGTCAAGTGACTATTGGGGCTAATACTGTAGTGGGCAGTCACGCAATTATTGATGGATTGACTGAAATTGGTCGAGATAATCAGATTTTTCCTGGTGCAGCTATTGGTTTAGAGCCTCAAGATCTTAAATATAAAGGGGCAAACAGCAAAGTAATTATTGGCGATCGCAATCGCATCCGCGAATATGTCACCATCAACCGCGCTACCAATGAAGGGGAAGCTACCACCATCGGCGATGACAATTTATTGATGGCATATTCTCATGTAGGTCATAATTGTCAGATTGGTAATGAAGTAATTATTGCTAACAGTGTGGCGATTGCAGGTCACGTTACTATCGAACCGATGGCGATTATTAGCGGAGTCTTAGGCATCCATCAATTCGTTCATATCGGCAAGATGGCAATGGTAGGAGGCATGAGTCGCATCAGTCGCGATGTTCCCCCATACATGATGGTAGAAGGCAATCCCGCTAAAGTGCGATCGCTCAATCTTACAGGTTTAAGAAGACGGGGTTTTGCTAAAGAGGAAATCCGCCAGTTGAAAACTGCTTTTAGTTTTTTATATTTAAAACAACTACCTTTAAAAGATGCGATCGATTGCCTAGACGAACTATCGGAAAATATTCACGTTCAACATTTGCAAAATTTCCTCAAGCTTTCTATTGGCAATGGTAGAAGGGGTCTGGTTTCTGGGAAAATCTAATCAATAGATCTAACGGGACTTAAACAAAAATAAGGATCTAGTTTAAGAGCTTCGCCAGTTAAATATCCAATTATTATCAGTGATTTACTGCGCTTTTCACATGGGTAGACCACATAATTAAACTTTAAAAACTAAGAACTAAGAACTAAAAACTAAAAACTACGAACTAGTAAATTTTCCCAGAGAGCTA
>NZ_JBZNBU010000054.1:0-43551 GCF_058530065.1 Waterburya sp.
TCAATCATGAATTCTCAAGGACGTGTAGTCAACACTTGGGCAGACATCTTAAACCGAGCTAACCTTGGTTTTGAAGTAATGCACGTGCGTAACGCACACAACTTCCCTCTAGACTTGGCAAGTGGCGAACAAGCTCCTGTAGCTTTAACTGCTCCTTCCATCAATGGTTAGACGAGAGACCCCGCGCCGCCGAAAGGCGTTTACCCAGATCGGTGACCTGGGCAAGGGAATGCTCGAGTTAGGTAAGTTTGCTTACACCTTGTGAGTAGAATTTTAAAAAACGCTCCTCGTAACATCGGGGGGCGTTTTTTATTGCTTGTTTTTATTAAATATTCAACATTCGATTCGCTTCATTGGGTTTCAATCTTTGAATATCTTGAAAGTTTTCGACTTGTTTTAAATGACCTCTCGCCTCAGCATAATTACTAATACGAATTAAAACCATATTTTCATATACTGGATCTTCAGGCTCGACAACTTCTAAAAAAATTTCTTGCAGCTTTTTACTGTCAATATCATTTTCTAAATATTTCAGAAAAGCTTCTCTTTTCCATTGACGTATTGTAACTAAACACCACTGAGCAGAAGTAGGGCGTTGTGGATCGGTATTTTCCATAATTTCTGAAAAAATTATTATTAGTATTCAAGGATATAAGAATACTGCTATTTAGGCTGTAATACCTAGATCTGTTTTTCTGAAATAAGTAGTCGTGCAAAATTAATTGGATAGTTAAGATTGGGTCAAGGGTCAGAGGTCAGAAACATTAGAAATATACAAATAATTCTGCTTGGGTACTTATATAAGAAATAGAGCTAGGAAGCTGAGTCTTGCACCATGCCAACCGAAGATTGGTTTTAAGGTTTGTCGAAGTGAGATAACCTGATTCATGAGGGTCTGTTGATTGAGTTTGCTTACTTTTCACTTCTTCCCTCTTTCCATAGTACTTTGCAAGCTTTAGCCTTATTTTTTGTCCCGTACAAAGAATTTGTTACGCAATCTTATTTAAGTAATATCTATTACTGTTGCAATATGCGATCGAAAACACTGCGTTTTATATCGATGTGCCTTAAAGATTTAAAAGTTATAAATGAAGAATATTGTGATTTGGATGACGTAAAAAGATAAATATCCAAGCAAAGAACTTTATAGCTCAAAATCTCCATTTATAGAATAAAATTTATGGCTACCAATCAAATTACAGGAACGGTAAATGACGATATTTTATTGGATACTGTCGTTGACGATGAAATTTTCGCGTTAGATGGAAATGACGAAATAGAAACAAGTTCCGATAGCGATACTATTTATGGCGACGAAGGAACAGACACATTAAGTGTTAATTATTCTTCTTATGTCAACGATTTAAACATTAAGGTATCGAGTTACGATGTCTTCTCTGGTGATGGTTTAATATATCTAGATGGCGAAGATAACAGCAATAATTATATTAGTTACCTAATTAATTTTTATAGTATCGAACAACTCAAATTACTGGGTGGTGATGGTAACGATACTCTTGGTTCGTATCCCTATAACAATATTGTTCTTGACGAAACGATCAATGGCGGTGCGGGAGATGATTTTATATCTCCAGGTAAAGGATTTGATGTCGTTGATGGTGGTATTGGTTACGATATTTTAGAATTAGACTTTAACGACAGTCCCAATGGCGTTACCTCCAACCTAAGTAATGGTGGTAGTGGAGAATATATTACGAACGATCGCGTTGTCGAGTTTAGTAATATTGAAGCAGTTGGCATTAATGGTTCAATCTATGATGATTCCTTCGTCGTTCCCGCAGTAAAAAACAACGGCACATTTTCAGCATCTATTCCTTTTATTTATGGAGGAGATGGATTTGATGAAATAGTTGTCGATCTTTCTGATAGTAATGAAGATCTGAGTATTACTGATTCTCCTGGTTTAGCAATTTACCCCGACTATATTAACGAAGTTTCTACCGATAGCATCGAAAGCTACAATATTACTAGCGGACGCGGCGATGATAACATTCGCTTAGAAGAATATTCTGGGGTATATAGAGATGACGTAATCAATACAGGTGCGGGTAACGATACAATTTTTACAGCCAATGGTTATGATGTTGTTGATGGTGGTAGTGGTTATGATGTTCTCGAACTAGGTTTAAATTATTCTTATAGTTCCAGTCGGATTACCTCTCATCTTGAAGATAGTAATAGTGGTGAATATACCAGCGATGAAGGTACTGTAGAATTTACCAATATCGAAGAAATTAGGGTTTATGGTTCATATGAAGATGATGTCTTAGCCGTTCCTGTTTCCTTACAAAACAGTCCCACCGCCACTAATTCCTACATTGACGGGGGAGATGGTTTAGATGAAATAATTGTCGATTTGAGCGATCGCAATGACGATCTTTCGATTGATAATGTTACTGGCTTAAATATCAATTCACCCAACCACAATACTTATCTAGATATCTATAACATTGAAGGATTCGATCTAACTACTGGTCGTGGTGACGATAACATTATCCTAAACAATGGTTATTCCGACGATACGGTTAATACTGGTGCGGGTAACGACGTTATTAATACAGGCAATGGTTACGATGTAGTTGATGGCGGTAGCGGTTACGACTTGTTACACCTTGATTTTGCTTCTAGTTTTAGTGGAGTATCTTCTAATCTTACAGATGGAAATAGTGGTGAATATGTTAGTTATCCAACTGCTGCTGACAATAATGTAGTTGAATTTAGCAACATTGAAGCAGTAAACGTTACAGGTTCTTCTTACAATGATGTCTTAGCTGCACCTATCGGAAAAGGAGATAGCAGCACTTTACCTTTAAGTCCCTATATTGATGGGGGAGAGGGATTTGACGAATTAGTTGTTAACTTGAGCGATCGCAATGACGATCTTTCGATTGATAATGTTACTGGCTTAAATATCAATTCTCCCAACCACAATACTTATCTAGATATCTATAACATTGAAGGATTCGATCTAACTACGGGACGTGGTGACGATAATATTATCCTAAACAATGGTTATTCGCACGATACGGTTAATACTGGTGCGGGTGATGACGCTATTAATACGGGTAATGGTTACGATGTAGTTGATGGCGGTAGCGGTTACGATTTATTACACCTGAATTTTGCTTCTAGTTTTAGTGGAGTATCTTCTAATCTTACAGATAGAAATAGTGGTGAATATGTTAGTTATGCGACTGTTACTGACAATAATGTAGTTGAATTTACCAACATTGAAGCAGTAAACATAACAGGTTCTTTGTTCAATGATGTCTTAGCCGTCCCTGTTTCCCTACAAAGTAGTCCCACCGCTACTAATTCTTACATTGACGGTGGAGATGGGTTAGATGAGATAGTTGTCGATTTGAGCGATCGCAATGACGATCTTTCGATTGATAATGTTACTGGCTTAAATATTAATTCTCCCAATCACAACAGTTATCTCGACATTTATAGTATTGAAGGATTCGATCTAACTACTGGTCGTGGTGACGATGAGATTAATCTAAACAATAGTTATTCCGACGATACGGTTAATACTGGTGCGGGTAACGACGTTATTAATACAGGCAATGGTTACGATGTAGTTGATGGCGGTAGTGGTTACGATCTTCTCAATCTAAATTTCAGTACTGCTTTAAGTGGTGTAACTTCCAGTCTCAGCGATGGTAATAGTGGCGAATATGTTAGCGATGAAGGTGCAATTGGTAGCAATGTTGTTGAGTTTAGCAATATTGAAGCAGTAAACGTTACTGGTTCTTCTTACAATGACGTTCTAGCGATGCCAATTGGTAATAGTAATGGTGTCGAACTTCCCTTTGCACCTTCTGTTGATGGGGGAGAAGGCTTTGATGAAGTAGTTATCGATCTGAGCGATCGCAATGATAATATCTTTATTGACAACTTTGCTCCTGGTTTAAATATTAATTACGCTAGCTACTTCGATAATTTTGATATCTACAGTGTTGAAGCCTTCGATATTACTACTGGTCGTGGCGATGATGATATTTTCTTAGATCAATCTGTTTTCTCCAATGAAACCATCGATGCTGGTGCGGGAGATGATTATATCACTGCTGGCAAAGGCGATGATGTGGTTGATGGCGGTAAAGGATACGATCTGCTGAGTCTAGACTTTAGTAATGCTTTGAGTGGTGTGACTTCCAGCCTTAGTGACAGTGATAGTGGCGAATACTTTACCGATGATAGTTCTGTAGAGTTTAGCAACATTGAAGCAATCAGCGTTTGGGGTTCAGCTTACGACGATGTTCTAGTCGTTCCTTTGGGTACTGGTAGCACCGATAGAGAATTTCCTTCATTCCCCACTATTAATGGTGGAGATGGCTTTGATGAATTGGTAGTTGACTACTCCGAAGTTCGCAGCGATTTAGATGTTTATTCTGGTGGTGGTAGTAATTTATCAATTAGTATTCCTGAGGCTGGCAATTTTAAAGATATTCAGCACTTCGATCTAGAAAAAATCAATCTGACCACTGGTCAAGGCAATGACAATATTAATCTAGATGCCTATGGTGGCAGCCATATGGTGAATACTGGTTCGGGAGATGATTCAATTTCTTTTGGAATTGGCGAACCACTAGGAAATAACGTCATAGATGGCGGTAGTGGTTTTGACATTATCAATCTAGATTACGCCTATAGTTTTAACGAAGTAACAGCTAGCTACACTAATGACGGCAGCATTCTATATACAACTGACAACGGTACGGTTGAGTTTAGTAATATTGAAGCAATTAATGTTACTGGTTCTGACAGTGATGATGTTTTGATTGCTCTGAGTGGCGATAGTAGTTTTTATGGAACATCAGGATTTACCAGTGGAGGCAATGGTTCGGATACAATTCACGGCTCGGACGATAACGACACTCTCTATGGTGAAAATGGTAATGATTCGCTGCTAGGTAATGATGGTGATGACTATCTCGATGGCTATGATGGGGATGATACTCTTCGCGGTGGCAATGGTGATGACTATCTCTATGGTGGAGATGGACTCAATGTTTTATATGGCGATGCTGGCAATGACGTTATAGATGGTGATTTTGATGCCGATATTATCTATGGTGGTGATGGTGATGATTCAATTTCAGATGATGGCGGACTAAATGTTATCTTTGGCGACGCTGGTAATGACTCTATTTCTGGTGGTTTTGATGCTGATGAAATAGATGGCGGTGATGGCAACGATACAATAGACGGCTATTATGGCAACGATACCCTATTCGGTAGTAGTGGAAGCGATAGCCTCGAAGGAAACTCGGGTATGGATAGCCTTGATGGTGGAGGCGATAACGACATCCTATTGGGAGGAGCTGACAACGATATCCTCAAAGGTGACAGCGGTAACGATACTCTCTACGGTGGCGATGGAGATGACACCATGTTTGGCGGTGAAAATAGCGATCGCCTTTACGGAGAAGTAGGCAACGATACTCTTGATGGAGGCGATAGCAATGATACTTTAGCTGGAGAAGCAGGGGATGACTCTCTGATTGGAGGAGCAAGTAGTGACATTCTCAGCGGCGGCGAAGGTCAAG
Source organism: Waterburya sp. (assembly GCF_058530065.1). Classification (NCBI taxonomy): domain Bacteria; kingdom Bacillati; phylum Cyanobacteriota; class Cyanophyceae; order Pleurocapsales; family Pleurocapsaceae; genus Waterburya; species Waterburya sp. The sequence continues at coordinate 5,577 of NZ_JBZNBU010000054.1, forward strand.
ATACTTTAGAAGGTGGAGATGGCAACGATCGACTTTACGGCAAAGTCGGTGATGATATTCTTTTTGGAGGAGATGGCAACGACTACTTTAGCGGTAGTGCTGGCAACGACACTCTCTACGGCGGAAATGGAGATGACACCATGTTTGGCGGTGGAGATTCGGATATTTTTGCGCTCGAATCGGGTTTGGGTTCGATTGTAGTGAATGATTTTACTGATGGTACTGATTTCTTGGGTCTTACAGGTTCTCTTGATTTTAACGATTTAAATATTGTCAGTAACAGCACAGGTACTTCTACAATCATTGAAGATTTAACTAACAACAATACTATGTTGGCAGTTTTGACCAATGTAGATGTAGCTGATATTGCTGAAAGCGATTTTGTTGCTATATGAAGGAAAATCTAGATCTCATTTAAAATGAGATCTCCTTAGCTCGACTTGATCCAAAATCTCAAAATTGCCTTTCTTGCTCTTGCAAGAATCTTACTTGGTTGAATAAGTTTTATCTGTGAAGTAGGAATCTGCTCTGATTTAATTCGATGAAGTGATAACGGAATCAAATGTATCGGGCAGAGCTTCAACTAATCAACAATGATAAAGTTGTTGCGTCTTTAATTAAAAGAGCGATCGCTCTGCACTGATTCAATTACCTGATCTGCTAGGGAAAAAGGAAGTTCTTGTTGGTGGGCTGTAACACCGTGTCCGATTCCTGCTAGTAGACCGAAAAGAGAAGGTAAAATATAAGGAGCGAGGTTTTTCATTGATGCTTTTACTTGATTTTCTCTAAAATGACATCAATAAAAACTATTAAATGTAGCAAAATTTACCAAAAATCAAGACTGAGTTAAACAAAATGCGTTTTAGTCATTAATTTAATTTAATAATTGCAATTGAAAATTTGTTAGAGGAGTTGCACGCGGCGTAATTGATTACTGATTAAATTAATTTGGTGGTGTACGGTCTAGTATTTTTCTGTATTATTGTGGTTTTTACGGGTTAATCACTAAGAATAGCCACAATAATGCAGATAAGTATAATCAACCATAGCTAAGATAATGTCAGAGTAAAACCTATCCATCATATTTAAAATGGATATATTAATTTCTAGTCAGCCATTTCTGAGCATTCAAACGCTGAATAGTATACATAACCAGCAATTCTAAAGTTACTCGTCTCTCGTCAATCATAAAAGATTCTAGAGTGCTAGGAACTTTATCATAAGTGGTGCTAGAAAAGGCTTTTTGACCCTTAATATCTTCATCGGGAAAATAGATATTAAAAGAGCGATCGCCTTTATTCCATTTGCCCACAACTTGCCAGCAAGGTTCGTTGGAGTTTGCACCTTGAATGGGTACTTGTTGTTGGACGAAAGTTAGTTCTGCATCTTCAATACCTTCTTTTTTCATTGCTTCTTGCAATGCAGGGAGATAATGCTCTTGAATAAATTCGCTAAATGGTTTGTCCTCTAGCTTTGGTGGTTTTGCTTTTTTAGCTTTTGCAGCGGGTTTCTTTTCTGCTGAAGGTTTCGCTTGGTCTTGCTTATTTTGTTCCTCTGCCATTTTTTACCAATTTCAAGCTTTAGCTAGGGTTATTATTTGCTTGTCATTTTAACATCGATTGACCTATTCTAATCTCAGTCTGGAATCGGATTATTAAGGTATGATGGTGATTTTTTAGTTTTGAGGGATTTTATCTAGCTAATAAAGTTATTTTTTGACCATCATTAAGACTAGCAAAACCATAATATTCTTTGTACCAAGCAACAAATTTTTCTAGTCCGCGATCGATTGAAGTAGTTGGTCGAAAATTGAAATCGGCGATCGCGTCCTCGATATCGGCATAGGTAGCTAAGACATCTCCAGGCTGCATCGGTAGCAGGTTTTTCCCAGCGGTTTGACCGATAATTTTTTCTAGGGTACGAATAAATTCTGCCAATTCTACGGGTTGATTGTTCCCTAAGTTATATATTTTATAAAGTTCGCTCTTATTTTTTTGAGGCTTGCTGGGGATTATTCTGACAATTGCATCGACTACATCATCTATATAGGTAAAGTCGCGCTTCATTTTGCCGTAATTATAAACATCGATCGCTTTTCCTTCGGCGATCGCTTTGGTAAATTTGAAATAAGCCATGTCTGGTCTTCCCCAAGCACCGTATACGGTAAAAAAACGCAAGCCAGTAATCGGTATTTGATATAGATGACTATAAGAATGAGCCATTAATTCATTGGCTTTTTTAGTCGCTGCATAGAGGGATATGGGAGTATCGGTTTTATCTTCAACTCCAAAGGGAATATTAGTATTTGTACCGTATACCGAACTAGAAGAAGCAAAAATCAGGTGTTGTATTTGGCTGTGACGACAGCCTTCGAGGATATTGGCAAACCCTACCAAATTGCTATCTATATATGTATGGGGATTTTCCATCGAATAGCGGACTCCCGCTTGGGCTGCTAAATTAACTACACAATCGAAATCTATTGCGGTAAATAATCGAGCTACAGCATCGCGATCGCTAATATCTAAATATTGGAAACTAAAATTTTCTTGAGGTAATAGTTTTGCCAAACGAGCTTGTTTGAGGTTGACATCGTAATAATTGTTGAGATTATCAATGCCATAAACCTCATTGTTTTCTGCTGACAACCTTGCGGCTAAATGATACCCAATAAACCCTGCCACACCAGTTACTAATATTTTCATGGATTATAAAAATTAGTTCTTACGATCTACCATTGATATCAGATTTATTCGCAAATGTGTAGGGATTTGCGACTAGAGTTAGGCTTCGATCCTTTTGTAAACCTAATCTATATTGTTTGTTCTTAGAGGCAAAAAGCTTTTAAAATTCAGCTTGAATGGGAGTATCAGAGGGCGACCTCTGGCTCGACCCCTAACCTTACCTGCCCACAGTGAATAAACTCGGAATTTTACAGGCTGAAGCTGGGAACAGGACGCAATCAGTTGAAATCAAAGCAGATAGGAACAAATATAGGTACTTATTACTTATTACTTATGATCTTTTTTCCCACTTTGACAATTACCCAACCCAAAATCAGACCTGCAATATTAGCTAGCAAATCTTGAAATTCGGCATAACGGTTAACATAGGGTTGTAGGATCTCGATCGCACCACTCCAGATCGCCAAAAATAAAGCGATCGCTATAATATTTGAGGGATTTCTCATCGCAACAGGCATCATTAATAAACCGTAAGCAATTACATGATGTGTTTTATCCGTACCAGGTATGGGAGGTAATTCTGCTAGAGGATAAAGAGATAAAACTGTAATTAAAACTAAGAGAAATAGAGTAATTGCCAGCCAATATTTTTTCATTCAAGAAACTAGGATTCTGCATTGTCAGACAATTATAATTATTCTTCTATAATTGCGTCGCGGTCTAACAACAGTAAGTTACGCAAACTATTAGTATCCAAATCCGTTAGCCATTGTTCTCCAGCATTGACTGTTTGTTCTGCCAGTTCTTTTTTGCTTTCAATAATGTCGCTAATGCGCTCTTCTAATGTACCCGTACAGACAAATTTATGGACTTGTACGTTGCGTTTTTGTCCGATCCTAAATGCCCGATCTGTAGCTTGATTTTCTACCGCAGGATTCCACCAGCGATCGACGTGAAAGACATGATTTGCTCTGGTTAAATTAAGTCCCGTTCCTCCAGCTTTTAAAGATAGGATAAATATTTTGGGGCCATTGGGTTCGTTTTGAAAGCGATCGACCATTTCTTGTCTGGCTAAACGGGGAGTAGCACCATACAAAAAGATAACTTCTTGTTTAAATTTCTGTTCTAAATAGGGTTTGAGCATATTACCCCATTGAGAAAACTGGGTAAAAATCAAAGCGCGATCGCCTTCTTCTACAAGTTCTTCGAGCATTTCTTCTAAACGCAATACTTTACCCGACCGCTCGCTAAAATATTCGGGGTCAAATTTGATGTCTTTGCCTTGATTATCTTGCAATAATCGGGGATGGTTGCAAAGCTGTTTGAGACGCAATAATAGGGTTAGAATTAATCCCCGACGTTTGATACCTTCAGAATCTTCAATCTCTTCCAAAGAATTATCTACTAATTGTTGATAAAGGTCTGCTTGTTCGGCAGAAAGACCGCAGTAGACATTCATTTCTTGCTTATCTGGTAAATCTTGAATAATGTTTTTATCAGTTTTCAAACGACGCAGAATAAACGGCTGAGTTAAAGATCTAAGAATATTTAGAGACTCGCGATCGCCATATTTTTCAATCGGGACGGCAAATCTTTTTTGAAAGAAGTTACGATTGCCCAAAAAGCCAGGATTGAGGAAGTCGAGAATCGACCATAGTTCGGTTAATTTGTTTTCTACGGGCGTACCAGTTAAGGCGATGCGGAATCCTGCGGGAAGATCTCTAACTGCCTGAGACTGCTTTGCTGTGGGGTTTTTAATGTTTTGAGCTTCGTCTAAAACTATCCCCTGCCACTCAACACCCGATAAGGTTTTCAAATCGCGATGTACTAAAGAATAACTGGTAATTACTAACTGTTGGTCTTGTACTTGTTTGGCAAAAGTTTTACCCTGCTCTCGTTTATCTCCGTGATGAATTACTGCATTTAATTTGGGAGCAAACTTCCTAACTTCCCGTTCCCAGTTATTAATTACTGAAGTAGGGCAAATTAACAATGTCGGTTTATTTAATAACTTTTGCTGTTTGAGATTTAACAGAAATCCTATTAGTTGAACCGTGTTATGGCAAAGAATATTATTGGCTACAAAATTATGATGTATTGGAACTTCAAAATCATATACCCATCCCTGATAATCAATCTCTTCAACGGATTTAACTCGACAGTAAAATACCTCTCTGTCTAATAAATACTGTAATTCTTGTCTTTTTTCTTTCAAATATTGTCGGTCTAAATTTTGATAACTTGCTAAAGTCATCTCTGTCCATTTAGATTTTTTAACTTGACGATAGTTAGCTTCAGATTCTCCTGTAAGGATAGAATCTATACTGGATATTACTTTACTGAGACTACGAGCAGAAAATTCTTGAGAACCATTAATATAAACAGTGTTGTGCATTCCCAAATGTCGAAGGGGTAGTTTTGTTTGAGTAATTACATCACCAACAATTTTAGATGCAGGAATTCCTTCTACATTTGTATTACGAGGCTTATCGCAAATTAATTCTAGCTTTTTCTGTTTCTTGCCATTTTGAAAACCAATTAATTTGTAGAATTTTTCGAGCGCATTTCCCCCCATTGTTCCAATATAGTAATCGCGCATAATTTGATTACCATTAGTGGCTTGTTTCTTCTTCTGACAAGTACGCAGCCAAATACCAAAACGTCTGAGTAGAATTGATAGCTGTTCGATTAATAGACGAGAAGCAGAGCTAATTTCTATTACTCTCGATTTAGAATCTACTGATGCTTCTGCATCAAAATAATTACGCAAAAAGATTGCAACTGAATTTAAGTCAGCTTCCATAATAAAGGAGGGAATCGACTTGTCTTTAGATATTTTTCCCCACTGATATCCTTTAGATTCCAAGAAGCTTTTATATTCTTTACTGTTAATTGATAAATAGCTAACTCGATTGTTATTGAGTATACGAACTTTAGGCTGATTAATATTAAGCCGATATTTCTTTGATAATTCGATTAATGTCTGTTTTAGATCGAATAAAACTTCAGTTGATTTTTGAAATACATTAACTGTAGCTCTTTTGGGATTATCCCATCCTTCTGCAATTTGCCAAGCAATAAGCTTAAGTAATTGAGGATCTTCTAGATTATCTTGTCCATAAAGTTTACTAGGCACGCACACGAAATCGCCAACTTGTAAGTTATTACTCCAACCATTGGTAGTTAATAATTTATGTCGTTTGGTAATAGTAATAATATTGCCATCTTCCAACTTGATTTTGACTACTTTTTCATCGATCTTTTGGCGATATAAATTACCAATTTCAGCAACGATTATTTTTCCTGTAGTCTCATTAAGAGAATTTACTTTTAATTGTTGTTTGGGTTTACTCCAATAGCCCTCTCCATCAAATTGGGTGTCTTGAGAATATTCCTGCCATATTTCTGCTGCGGACTGTAGCTTACCATTAACTTCTAATTGAGTATCTGGTAAAACGCACTTACCCAAACCCATATCATCTGCCAAACAAGCACCTAAGCCCCAGGTTTCTAAGAAAGATAGCCAGCCCACTCCTTTTGCTTGATAGGGGCGCAATTCTCCTTGAAAACCTTTAATTTTATTAACTGGTTCGACCGCTTTATTATCAGTTAAATTATCTAGCAGTTCGGCTAAAACTCCTGTCGCTTCAAACTTAACTACGGGCAATTTTGCCAAGACTTTGTTATCTCCCGTAGATAAACGCAAAGCATCTTCTACAGACAAATCTAACTGTTCGTTAGAATTATCCAATACCGCTTGGGCTGCTTTCACATCCGCAGGTTGTAGGGCAATCCATTGTCCGTCGATTTCTACAATCGGTGACTTTTGTGCCAACAGCTTTTTAAAGTCTCGTTTGGAAACACTGCGATCGCCTACTGCGATTTCTAGCTTATACTTAAGCATACTCTGCAAGCTCAAACGACTGCCTTTTCTACGATTGACGCTAGCAGTCATTTTGATGCCCAATCGTTGTTCCCGATTGTCTTGAGCTAAACCAGGAGGTAAAATTACCCCTAGACCATTGTCTTTTAATTGCCAAGCGATCGCTCTGATAAATTCGTAAACTTGTATGGGGTTGAGAGTGCAAGCAATGGGCTGACTTTGTTCTAAACTATCGGCAATAGGACTATAAATGCGAGATGCCAATCCTAACCCTTTTAACAGAGTTTCTTGGGGTTTTTCAATGGTACGTTCGCCTATATTCAAAAACTCTTGAGGACATTGCCAAACTACTCCTCCATTAACCACAAAATCGCTGTTATCTAGAGCTTGCAAATAATAATTTAACGACCAATCACTTTGAACGTTATCATCAGTAACTTCGGTCGGGGGAGTCAAGACAAAACAGACGCGATAATTATTTAATCCCCATTCATTATTATTAGGATTAACTATATATTCACTAATCGGTAAAGTCCAATTATCCAGAGCCGTATTTAATCTTTCTATTGCCCGATGGTTATCTTCGATCTTGGATTTTTTTCCCCAAGATTCTAACCAAGGTCGAACAATACTATCTTTATAAAGATTCGGTCGCTCTTCTACCCAACTCCGCAAGCGGGCATCCAATAACAGAGAAAGCGATCGCAATAATAAGTCCTCATCGGTCATATCTTGTTGGGACTTTTCTGCATCTAAATAAGCCAAACAAGCTTCGGGGATAGTTTGCGTAAATTTTGCCAGTCTTACGCGGTCTATTTCACTATCAATAATCGGCTGCCAAATACTTTTAGATATTGTTTTCTTTTGATTACGCCTATTTCTTGTCTTTTCTGATTTTATTTCAAGACCTGGTAAAAACTTTTGTCTAACAATTAAATCCAATACCCAGCGATAAATATGCGACCAAAAACAGATATCTCCCGCTAAATATTTAACACTAGATTGTAAAGAATTAAAAGATAATATTTGTAATAGATTTACTGCTTCTTGAGGAGTGAGTTTAAATCCTTTTACTTCCCATAAATATAAATCCAAACTAGCTTCTGACTCTACAATATCTCCTGCGAAAACTGGTTGAATTTTTTTACTATCTTCCGTCCCCGTAACTACTGTTGGCATTCCTACCAATTGCGTATGCCAAGTACTATCATTTAATAAATTTACAATGTCTAATTTATGGTGTTGGCAAAGATCTAATAATTCTTGTTTGGCTAAATAAAAGGGATGAATAAACTCACCTGCTTTATTAAGAGAGTACTTTTCATTAACTAGCGATCGCCAAGTTTCTCCCCAGATAAAAAAATAATTTTGACCAGAATTAACAACCCAACTGCCGTGAATAATTGACATAATCTATTAAAAACTATTGCTCGATCTCCAATGCTAAATTTAGCGTTACCAATCTCATCCGAATTGACAGGAAGTTTTCCTAATACTCTGAACTGAAACGTTAGAGATAGCAAAAAACGCCTCCTCTCCCACTGCATCTTTAGAACATTTTAGGAGAAGAAACTCAATAAGACTTCGATCAGTTTAGCAAGTTTCGGCAGTTTAAATGGGAAATGTTACATTTATCAAAAGCTTTCAATTTTAAGTTTGTAAGTTTAAAAGTAAAATTTTATCTTGCACTAAAAATTCTTAAGTATAGAGACTTGCTACATATTCCCCATAACCGTTGTAGGGTAGAGTCTCCTTAATTTCCCAAGATAAACCAGGACCAGTGCTGATAAATTTCTCTGTTGCTTGGGACCATCGAGGATGAGGGACTTGAGGATTAACATTAGCCTCAAACTTATATTCATTAGGATCGATAGTATTCCAATAGGTAGCTGGTTGCTCTGCCACAAACTCCACTTTAACAATCGACTTAGCCCCCTTAAAGCCATATTTCCAAGGAGTCACCATTCGTAAAGGCGCACCATGTTGTTTGGGCAAATCGTGACCGTAAATACCTACTGCAAAAAATGCTAAGTCGTTGGCCATTTCTTCAATTCTCAATCCTTCCGTGTAAGGCCAAGGCAGCGAGCCAAGATGAAAACCAGGGCCTTTGGTAATTTCTGGATCGTAAAAAGAAGTAAAACGAACATATTTTGCCTTGGCAGTTGGTTCGACATCTTCTAACAAAGCCCGCATGGGAAAACCTATCCAAGGCAACACCATCGACCAAGCTTCTACACAACGAAAGCGATAGATTCTTTCTTCCAAAGGAAATTTTTGCTTGAGGTCGTCAAGATCGTAGGTACGAGGATTTTTAACCAAACCAGCGACTTCTACCTTCCAATTTTCTGTAGGTAGATTTTGTGCGTCTAGCCAAATCCTTTTAGTACCGCCAAATTCATAGAAATTGTTATATTGGGCTGCTACCTTTTCTTCGGCTATGGGACGACCAGCCTTAGCAAAATTGGGATTGGTTTGAAATGATTCAATCTTAGGTAGATTAATACTTTTTTCTAAAGCTGTTTCTGATGCTGACTTGCCCAACTTGGCTGTAGATTGACAACCTGTTAGGGGTAAAAGACTCGCGCCAATACCCGCACCAACCAAAGATTTAATAAAATTACGACGACTGTAATAAAGTCTGGGAGGTGTAATTTGATTTTCTGATATTTCCCAAGCCTGGGGAATGCGAATTAAAGACATATTTTTTAAAGGATGAGGGATGAAGAAAAGTAGTAAGTAGTGGGTAGTAGGTAGGAGCTAATGTTTATTCTCCCAGTCCCCCAGTCATTTCATAAAAGTCAGTTATACTCTATCTAGCTTTTAATTAAAGCTACGTCGATTTTGGATTCTCCTCGATCGACAATTTCGGCTTTGATGTTAGGGCCAAAATATTTTTCGATTTTTTCTCTTCTTTCTTGCCATGCTTCCAGATCGAAAAAAGGAGAATAAAATTCCATCAGCAGGGTGTAAGCACCATCTCGGTTATGTTCTTGAATGCCTACTAACACTGGTCTTTCTTCGTCTGTAGGACTCAAGCCAAACTTTTCTAAAGATTCATCGAGATGGGCTTCTTGTCCATAACGATAGCGAGTTACGTCTTTACGTAATTGTTCTTGAGTTGGGGTTGCTTGCGAGCGCAATTCTTTAATTTCGGGAGTCGTTTCTTGGGTGTAGGGTACTGGTTTAAGTTCCGAAGCCTTCAAAGCTAGCCCCCCCAGAAGTAAGGGAATGCCATAAAAAAAACCAGCCAAATTGAGAGTATTCATTCCCACAGCATAGGCATAAAAACCAACGGCGGTTAATATTCCCCCCACAGTCAGACCTACTGCTGCCAATGGTATTTTACGCAACATAATAAAAAATTGTTTAAATTTGTCAATATTGTCTATTCTAAAGCTATTGGATACTTAGTTTTCAAGAAAATTATGGATAAAGCAGAAATTGCTACCAAAATCGGACAAATGGCAGCCCAAAGAGATTCTTTGGTAGAACTTTTAGAAAGACCCAATTTAGGAACTTTAAGAATAGACGTAGACCAAGCTTTAGAAGAACTAGACGAATTGATTGAAGAATTCAACGAAACTTTTCCCGATGAAAAAGTATAATCCAGTTTGTTAATTTGATTCTTATGAATCTTGACGCAATCTTCGATTTAGGTAACTGCTGAAAAAGTGAAATATTTTTTTCTAAGTGATGGCTGGACTTACGGTAGAGTTTGGGAATTTGGCGGTTTATGGGATCGTCTGAGTTGGGGGCGAGAACCCGAAATTAAACGTCTCAATTGTGGCACTATTCAACAAGGGGAGACTCTCTGGCTCTATGCAGTCGAAGATGCCGTGTTGATGATTGAAGTTCAGCCCCAAGGGGCGACTCCAACCGAATCTAATATCGGACAGGTGGTTCTCAAACGTCTGATTGATGCCGAACGGGCGATCGAAATCTTGAGCCAATCAGAATCAATATTCAATCATTACCAATCTTAATCTGAAAAAAACTATTAATTTGAGACAGAGATAACTTCATATAACTTTACATTTGTCGATAACAGTCGATAATTCTTGCAATAGGTTCTAACAATAGTTACACTTCTTTAAATAAATAGTATTTTCAAGCCTTGCTTGGAATAGCCCAATTTATAACCGATGGCGATCGGGCTAGTCCCAGTCACCATAAAGGTTGAGGCATAAATACAGATTACAAAAATAATAGTCAATATTAATTCCACTAATTAACAGCGACTTATTAACTAAATCGAACCTAAGCGCGATCGCGCTCTGTAAAATTATTTAATCAACAGGAGGAGTGTAGTCTATGGGACTACCTTGGTATCGAGTTCATACAGTCGTCCTGAACGATCCGGGAAGACTTATCTCAGTTCACTTAATGCATACTGCTTTAGTAGCAGGTTGGGCGGGTTCTATGGCTCTATTCGAGCTTGCCACCTTCGATCCTAGCGATGCAGTTTTAAACCCCATGTGGCGACAAGGTATGTTCGTTTTACCTTTCATGGCACGTTTGGGTGTAGATACATCCTGGGGTGGCTGGAGTGTTACAGGCGAAACTGGTGCAAGTGCTGGTTTTTGGTCTTTTGAAGGTGTAGCGATCGCTCACATTGTCTTATCTGGTCTATTGTTCTTGGCAGCAGTATGGCACTGGGTATATTGGGATCTAGAATTATTCGTCGATCCCCGTACTGGACAAACAGCATTGGATTTACCCAAAATGTTTGGTATCCACTTGTTTTTGTCTGGTCTACTTTGCTTCGGATTTGGCGCATTTCACCTTACTGGTGTTTGGGGGCCTGGAATGTGGGTTTCCGATGCCTATGGCGTAACGGGTCACGTTCAACCAGTCGCTCCAGAATGGGGACCAGGAGGATTCAATCCCTTTAATCCTGGTGGTGTTGTAGCTCACCACATTGCGGCTGGTGTAGTTGGTATTATTGCTGGTTTATTCCACCTTAGCGTTCGTCCTCCCGAAAGGCTTTATAAAGCTTTACGGATGGGTAACATTGAAACAGTACTTTCCAGCAGTATTGCTGCGGTATTTTTCGCTGCTTTTGTGGTGACTGGTACTATGTGGTACGGAAATGCCACCACTCCTATCGAGTTATTTGGTCCTACTCGTTATCAATGGGATCAAGGGTACTTTAACCAAGAAATTCAGCGTCGTGTTGAAACCGCAATGGACGATGGCATGACTCGTTCTGAAGCTTGGTCTACAATCCCTGAAAAATTAGCTTTCTACGACTATGTAGGTAACAGCCCTGCAAAAGGCGGTTTGTTCCGTACTGGGGCAATGGATAGTGGTGATGGTATTGCTCAAGAATGGTTGGGACACGCAGTATTTACCGATGCTGAAGGTCGCGAACTAACCGTTCGTCGTATGCCTAATTTCTTCGAGACTTTCCCTGTTGTTTTGGTTGACGAAGACGGTGTAGTCAGAGCGGATATTCCTTTCCGTCGTGCAGAATCTAAACTTAGTGTAGAGCAAAGTGGTGTTAGCGTTTCCTTCTACGGTGGTGCTTTAGATGGTCAAACTTTCACCGATGCGCCTACCGTTAAGAAATATGCTCGTAAAGCTCAACTTGGTGAAGCTTTTGCTTTTGATACGGAAACTCTAGGCTCTGATGGTGTATTCCGCACGAGCCCTCGGGGATGGTTTACCTTCGGTCATGCTTGTTTTGCTTTACTATTCTTCTTTGGTCATATTTGGCATGGTTCTCGTACCTTGTACCGAGATGTATTTGCTGGTGTTGACCCCGAACTAGAAGAAGAACAAGTAGAATGGGGCTTCTATCAAAAAGTGGGTGACAAATCTACTCGCGCTAAGCAAGAAGCTTAGAATTAGCTTTTAGCCCAAAATATTGTCAAGGGATAGTTTTCTATCTCCTTGACAAATAACCAAAAACAAAACCTTAGGGGTTTTGTTGGTAAAATAAAAGTAAAGTATACTTTAGGATTTTAAATATGGAAGCTGTTGCATATATTTTAGTTTTGGCTATGGCTCTTGCAGTTCTCTTTTTTGCGATCGCCTTTCGCGAGCCACCCCGTATCGAAAAGTAATTCAAGTTGAATCTTGATTGAATTTAACCAGTTGCTTGGGCAATATATCTTTGTTTTTTGAAACTGGCTAAATGTTAAGCATTTTTAAGATTTACTCAATTCTGGGTCATTTTTTATTATTGTCTGTTATCCAACGGATTATGATGTAAAAAACGGCTCAGATTTGTCGTTTGTGCGAATAAAATCGCTAAACTTTAAATATAATAAAAAACTAATTTTTAGATCTATGCACTGTCCTAATTGCCAGCATACGGAAAGCAGGGTTTTAGAATCTCGTTCTACAGAAAGCGGACAAAGTATTCGTCGTCGGCGAGAATGTTTGAGTTGCAAGCAGCGTTTTACTACTTACGAGCGTATCGAACTAGTTCCCATCACAGTTATCAAAAGGGATAATCGTCGAGAATCTTTTGATCGCAGCAAACTAATTGTAGGGGTTTTAAGAGCTTGTGAAAAAACTACTGTTTCTCATCAGAAAGTAGAAGCGATTGTAGATAATATAGAAGCAAGATTGCAGCAAAACTCAGGTAGAGAGTTTAGCAGCAGTGAGATAGGAGAATTAGTCCTACAAAATTTGCGTTATGAAAATGAAGTTGCTTATATACGTTTCGCTTCAGTATATCGCAAATTCCAAGGTATCAAAGACTTTATCGAAACTTTAAACGATCTGCAACAAGAAAATTCTCAAAGTCCAGAATTGACTACAATTAGTTAATAAAAAGCGATCGCTTGGCTAAAATGGCAACAATTTTTACTAGAATTCAACTGTAAAATAAAAGTTGATGAAATTTTTAGCAAAAAAAATAAAAAAAAGTTACAGCCACTCCAATAAAAAGTTACAATGCTATAATGCCATCTTGCCGACAAGCAAGTGTATTTCAGTGACAAGTATGTTTGATTAGGATTTGTTAGATCTAAAACTGCATCTTTGTAGGCTGAAAAGCTAAGTGAATGTAGGTGTAGGCTACACATAAGATAGGGTGAGTGTACATCAAGCAGGAGGCTCATCAATCAACAAAATAAGGAAATAAAACAAGGACATCTAACCCATATGGTCAATCAGCAAGCAAATAGTACTAAAGATATTGGTTTCACCCACGAAGATTTCGCTGCTCTTCTCGATAAATACGATTACCACTTCAGTCCTGGAGATATAGTAGCTGGAACAGTTTTTAGTATGGAACCTAGAGGAGCTCTGATTGACATTGGTGCAAAAACGGCGGCTTATATACCCATCCAAGAAATGTCAATTAATAGAGTTGACAACCCTACAGAAGTTTTACAAGCAGATGAAACTAGAGAATTCTTTATTCTCACTGATGAAAACGAAGACGGTCAACTGACTCTCTCTATCCGACGCATTGAATATATGCGTGCTTGGGAGCGCGTCAGACAGCTACAACAAGAAGACGCTACAGTACGCTCCAATGTCTTTGCTACCAATAGGGGTGGTGCTTTGGTTAGAATTGAAGGATTGAGAGGCTTTATCCCTGGTTCTCATATTAGTGCTAGAGAAGCTAAAGAGGATTTGGTGGGAGAAGATCTGCCCTTAAAATTCTTAGAAGTGGACGAAGAACGCAACAGACTAGTTCTCAGCCACCGTCGTGCTTTGGTAGAGCGTAAGATGAACGGTCTAGAAGTAGGTCAAGTCGTCAAAGGATCTGTACGCGGTATCAAGCCTTATGGTGCATTTATCGATATCGGTGGAGTCAGCGGTTTGCTTCACATCTCCGAAATTTCTCACGATCACATTGACACTCCTCACAGCGTCTTTGGGGTTAATGACGAACTTAAAGTCATGATTATCGACCTAGATGCGGAAAGAGGTCGTATTTCTCTATCCACCAAGCAGTTAGAGCCAGAACCAGGGGATATGCTCAAAAATAGAGAAATTGTCTTCGAGAAAGCCGAAGAAATGGCTGAAAAATATCGTCAGAAACTTCTAGCCGAAGCTGAAGGTATCACTATAGAAGAAGAAATTCCCTCCGCAGCCGAAGAACCTGTAGTTGAAGAATTAGTAGAAGAAACAGAGGCAGTAGAAGAAACAGTTAGTGAAGAAGATTCTGAAGGAGAAATGGTTGGAGTAGCCTCTGAAGAATAGAAACCTTATATTTGTTACCAACTCTGTTATTTAATTTATGGGAAGGGGGGATTTTATCCTCTCTTTTTTTTGATTATTTTGAGGAAATCATTGTGAGCGAGACAATTCTTTGCCAGGGTTTAGAGTTTCAAAATATAACTGCCATTATCTTTGATAAAGATGGAACTTTAGAAGATTCATTACCATTTTGGCGAGAGGTGGCAATTCAAAGAACCCGCACCATTGATGCCAAGATACCAGGGGTAGGAGAACCTTTATTGATGGCGTTTGGCATTCAAGATAATGCGATCGATCCTGCGGGATTGATGGCGGTGGGCAGTCGTCAAGAAAACGAACTTGCCGCTGCTGTTTATATTGCCGAGACTGGAAGAAGTTGGCACGAAGCAAAGCAAATAGCCAAAGAAGCTTTTCTAGAAGTTTCAGAGTCAAAATATCTGCAAAAAACCCCAGAATCTGCCCCACTCTTTCCTGATGTTTTAGAAACATTGCAATCTTTACATAGTTCGGGCTTAAAATTAGGAATCCTCTCTGCCGATTCTACCCCAGAGGTTGAAAGATTTATGACCAATCATCGATTACAAAAATATTTTCAATTGAGTATGGGAGTCGATGACAGGCTTTTTAAACCCGATCCCAGATTATATCTTCAAGCTTGTCAGACTCTCAAAGTTATTCCAGAACAAACATTAATGGTCGGAGATTCTAGAGGAGATATGGAAATGGCAACTAAAGCAGGAGCAAAATGTATAGGTATCAAACGTAATTCTACTATTACTTCTCTGGGGGGAGATTTAGATATTTCTAGCTTATCTGAAATTGAAATTTTGTAATCCTTAATGCAAACCTGTATTATTAGCTTATGCTTGGATACTTAAGTGAAAATTTGCCATCACTACATTATTATTGATTGTTTAATGTCTTAATGTCTCTTAGAGGACTATATAAAATTGTCTCGTAATTACTTATTTACTTCCGAATCCGTCACAGAAGGTCATCCCGATAAAATTTGCGATCAAATTTCCGATACTATTTTGGATGCCTTATTAGCTCAAGATCCCTTAAGTCGCGTCGCCGCAGAAGTAGTTGTTAATACTGGTCTCGTATTAATTACTGGAGAAATTACCACTAAAGCTGAGGTCAATTATGTCGATTTAGTTAGAAAGAAAATCGCTGAAATTGGCTATACTAATGCCGAAAATGGTTTTTCTGCCGATAGTTGCTCGGTACTTGTTGCTTTAGACGAACAGTCTCCAGATATTGCTCAGGGGGTTACTTCTGCCCAAGAACAAAGAGAAAACCTCAGCGATAGCGAACTAGATAAAATTGGTGCTGGCGACCAAGGAATTATGTTTGGCTTTGCTTGCAACGAGACTCCCGAATTGATGCCTATGCCTATCAGCTTGGCACATCGTATGTCTCGCCTTTTAGCAAAAGTACGCAAATCAGAAAAGCTAGACTATCTCCGTCCTGACGGTAAGACTCAAGTTTCGGTTAAATATGAAGATGGCGTGCCTGTTGGTATCGATACCATTTTGATTTCTACCCAGCATACTGAAACTATTGGCGGTTTGGCTGAAAATAGTGCGGTTCAAAAGAAAATTAAAGAAGATCTTTGGTCTGCGGTAGTGCAACCTATTTTTGCTGATTTGGCAATCAAACCAGATGATAATACTCGTTTTTTGGTCAATCCTACAGGTAAATTTGTCATTGGCGGACCTCAAGGAGATTCTGGCTTGACTGGTCGTAAAATTATTGTCGATACTTATGGTGGTTATTCCCGTCATGGTGGCGGTGCTTTTTCTGGTAAAGACCCCACGAAAGTTGATCGCAGTGCTTCTTATGCTTGTCGTTATGTAGCCAACAATATTGTGGCAGCAGGTTTGGCAGATAAATGCGAAGTCCAAGTAAGTTATGCTATTGGTGTAGCTAGACCTACAAGTATTTTCATTGAGACTTTTGGTACGGCGAAGGTTTCTGAAGACCAACTGTTGAAATTGGTTGAAGAGTATTTTGAATTGCGTCCTGCGGGAATTATTCAAACACTTGACTTGAGAAATCTGCCCCAGTCTAGAGGTGGTCGCTTTTATCAAGATGTTGCTGCCTACGGTCATTTTGGACGTAGCGATCTAGATTTACCTTGGGAAAAAACCGATAAAGCAGATTTACTTAAAGAGTTTTTGCTATCTAGCAGTGCGACTTAAACTAGTCATTAGTAATGTCGAGCAGTCTTAAAATTTAATGACTCAATCTAGAGGAGTTTGTGCTGTCAAACTCCTTTATTTGTCTCCATATGATGAAAATAGGCTAAGGTAAATTGAATCAATCGGATTGAGCCAGATTATCTTTATGTTAGCTTTAGATAAACTATTCAAACATCACAAAAAACGTCGAGTTGCCCTAGTTTTAGCTTTATTAGGTACGATCGCTCCAGTGGCAGGACTGCACAAAATTTATTTAGGGCAGCCTATTTGGGGCATTATTTATTTAGTACTTTGGTCTACTCCTATTCCGCGCATCGCTGCCGCCATCGATGCGGTCTGGTATCTAGTCCAAGATTCAGAACAGTTCGATCTGCAATTTAACGGTAATAATAGCGATCGCGCCAAAAATACTCCCCAGGCTAAAGCGATCGCCGATGCCATGCGAGAATTAGACAAACTGCGGGAAGATGGTTTAGTAACGGAATATGAATTTGAAGAAAAACGCCGTCAACTACTAGACTATATTGCTTAAAAGATGAAAGAATTACAAGCAGATTTACTAGAAATAATCAAAGCAGACTATCAAAGATTCCCCGAAAATCAGACTTTTGAAATTTATGCTGATGATGTTTATTTTAAAGATCCTTTGAACGAATTTCGCGGAGTTAAAAAGTATCGCCAGATGATTGGTTTTCTCAGCCGCTTTTTTCAAGATATCGAATTACAAGTCCACAACATAGAAAGAGAAGGCACGGAAATTAAATCAGAATGGACGCTTAACATGACCTCTCCTCTACCTTGGAAACCCCGCATTTCTATTCCTGGCTGGAGTGAATTACAAGTCAACCAAGATAATTTAATTAGTTCTCACATCGACTATTGGCAGGTTTCTCCTGGGAATGTTTTAGGTCAGAATTTCTTTTCTTCTCAAAAAGCGTCACAATAATAAAAGAATTTAAGTAATGTAAATATATTTAATATAGGGTCTAAATTTTTTATGCGTGTAATTTTAATGACTGGTAAGGGTGGTGTCGGTAAAACTTCCGTCGCTGCTGCCACTGGTTTGCGCTGTGCAGAATTAGGTTATAAAACTTTGGTACTCAGTACCGATCCAGCCCACTCTCTAGCGGATAGTTTTGAAATGGAATTGGGACACGATCCAGTTCAAGTCCGTCCCAATCTTTGGGGTGCAGAATTGGATGCTTTGCGAGAATTAGAAGGCAACTGGGGTTCGGTTAAACGTTACATTACCCAAGTATTGCAAGCTAGAGGCTTAGATGGGGTACAAGCTGAAGAACTGGCAATTTTACCAGGAATGGACGAAATCTTCGGTTTGGTCAGAATGAAACGCCACTACGATGAAGGGGACTATGAGATTTTGATTATCGACTCCGCACCTACAGGTACGGCTTTAAGGTTACTCAGTCTTCCTGAAGTGGGTGGCTGGTATATGAGACGCTTCTATAAACCACTTCAAGGAATGTCCGCTGCTTTACGTCCCTTAGTAGAACCTTTATTTAGACCCATTGCTGGTTTTTCCTTACCAGATAACGAAGTGATGGATGCTCCTTATGAGTTTTACGAGCAAATTGAGGCTTTGGAAAAAGTTTTGACTGATAATACCAAAACTTCTGTACGATTGGTCATGAATCCCGAAAAAATGGTGATCAAAGAATCTTTACGCGCTCACGCATACTTAAGTTTATACAATGTGGCGACAGATCTAGTTATCGCCAACCGCGTAATTCCTCAAGAAGTTATCGATCCTTTCTTCCAAAGTTGGAAAGCCAATCAAGATATTTATAAAAAAGAAATCTATGACAATTTCCATCCTTTACCTGTTAAAGAATCTCCCCTCTTTCCTACTGAAATGTGTGGTATGGAAGCTTTAGACAAGCTCAAAGAGATTTTATATAAAGACGAAGATCCAACTCAGGTTTACTATAAAGAAAGCACGATTAAAGTAATTCAAGAGCAGGGTAATTACAGCCTTCATTTATATTTACCAGGAATTCCTAAAGAGCAGATTCAGTTAAATAAAACTGGTGACGAACTAAACGTTAGAATTGGCAATCATCGTCGCAATCTGGTTTTACCCCAAGCTTTGGCAGCACTGCAACCATCGGGGGCAAAAATGGAGGATGATTATTTGAAAATTAATTTCAAAGATATGGCTGGTGCTGTTGGGCGCAAGTAATAATTCGTAAGGGCGAAAAAACGTTCGCCCTTACGCGAATAATGAGTAATCAAAAAGCTGCCCGACAACGGGAAACAAATGACCAATTTGGTTGTCATTTGAAATTGAGCTTCTAGCGATCGTACTTTGCTTATACCATTTCTCTATCTAAATTATTGTTCAAATTTTTAGCTGTACCTCTAAAGATTAATTGATTGCGATCGCATTCCATTCAAATATTTTCTAGTTCACAACGTAATTTATAGGTTATTCGAGTAAAAGAGTGTAATGAGTTTGAATCGATATTGTTGATAAATCTTTTCCCAATTCTGCGATCTAAAAACATCAAACCATTAATCAGTTCGTCTTGAGATTCTTTTATTTCCTGAATACTCATATTGACGTAGCTAATAACTGCTTCGCCAAAATTCATCGTATCCGTACGAAATGAAAAATTATTACTATAAAAAGAAGGAATCATAACAGAAACAATTGTCTGGCGATCGCAAGTAATCCAACCCTTACCCAAATCGAAGTTTTTGGTTTTTCTATATTTTGTAAGATGTACTTTCAATGTGTTTTGAAAACAAGGTGCTAATAAAGATTCAAACTTTTTCTTGGCTTTACTCCATTGCATAAAACATCAGCTTTAATCAACAATTAAATAATTATTTTTTAATAAAAATAAGGAACGTTAGTAGTAGAAAAATCGTTTTATGATTACTTATGAACACCACATATCAGCCTGGAGATATTATCAGCAATCGATATTGCATAGTTAGTATCTTGGGAGAAGGAGGAACTGCTGTTACTTATGAAGCAGTTAATTTAGTCAATAATAGTTACGCCTACGGCTAGAGTAGAGTGGGCATTGCCCACCCTACTAGTGCTAGTGCGACACAGCTAAAATAGTGAATTAGTAATTTTTCTTAATTCCCCCAGGATTGGGGATTAGAAGACTTAGATAAATTTGATTTATCCACATTTTTAAAAGAGTTGCACTACTACACAACTAATCGCTGAAAAATTGCCCTGCCAAATCGGTAATATCAGTTTCAGGAATCTCTGACTGTTGCCATTGTGCTACTGTGTTTAACTCCCCATCTAAAAACATACTTTGACAGGCGCGACGTTGAATTTTGCCGCTAGAAGTTTTAGGAATGCTGCCAGTCTTCAGCAAAGCTACGGCAAAGACATTAGCGAGGTTTTGTTCTCCTACAGCTAGGCGAATTGCACCGATGACTTCTTCCGCATTGAGTTTTCGCAAGTCTGTACGATTAATTTCGTGGGCGATGACTAATTGTTCTTCTCCTCCTACTTCCACGCTAAAAGCCGCACCGTGATTGGGACGTAAAGCGGGGTGACAAGTTTCGACAGTTTCTTCAATATGTTGGGGATAGTGATTGCGCCCCCAAAGGATCATCATGTCTTTGATGCGCCCCGTGATATACAATTCGCCATCTTTAATAAAACCTAAATCTCCAGTGCGGAGATAAGTTTTACTGGGGTTATCTGCTAAGGTTGCTTGAAAGGTAGAGTCGGTTTGTTCTTTTTTTTGCCAATAGCCCATACCAATGCCTTTACCTTGCGTCCAAATTTCCCCTACCTTATCTTCAGGACATTCTAATTTAGTTTCTGGATCGACAATAATTACTTCATCCCCCAACCAAGTACGACCGCAACTTACCGCAGTTTTAGCATTAGGATCGTCTGGAGAGACGGTAACTATCTTATCTTCAGTTAAAGCTTTTTTATCTAGGTGAAGAATAGTAGGATATTTTTTTGATTCAATACCAGTGATAAATAAAGTAGCTTCAGCCATTCCATAACAGGGATAAAAGGCTTCTTTGTTGAATCCGCAGGGTTCATATAGTTCGGCAAATTTAGCCAAGGTTTCTGCCCTTACTGGCTCTGCACCGCTAAAAGCTACCTCCCAACTACTTAGATCCAAGCTAGCCCGTTGTTCCTCACTGACTTTTTGACATAATAAGTCATAAGCGAAATTAGGTCCTCCACTAGTAGTTATTTTGTATTTGGAGATAGCTTGCAACCACATTAAAGGCTTTTGGGCTAAAGCAATAGGAGACATTAATACTGCGGGCAATCCTGTGTATAAAGGCTGCATTACGCCCCCAATCAACCCCATGTCATGAAACATGGGCAGCCACATCAAAATTCTGGTGTTATCGTGATGTCCGAAAGATTGATAAATAACTTCCGAGTTGTGCATAATATTGCCATGGGTTACCATGACTCCTTTAGGTTGCCCCGTCGAACCAGAAGTATATTGCAAATAGGCTAAAGTATCTCGATTAATGTCTGGTTGTTGCCATTTTTCTGCCAAACTAACATTCACCCTATCCGTGGCTATCCAGGGGAGGGCTTTAAGCTTCAACACCATTCCAGGATTAACGGTTAATTGTCCCTTAACTCGGTTAACAAATTCTTCCGTAGTTAGGGCGATCGCAGCTTGACAATCAACAATCCGATCTTGATATTGAGTTAAAGACTTGATATGTTGGCGCGGATAGTCGGTAACGGCAATAACTCCAGCGTACAAACAACCCAAAAAACTGGCAATAAATTCTAAACCTGCAGTGTAGGGATAGACCAACAAAGCGCGATCGCCTGGCTTCACCTTCATCAATAATTCTACCGCGATCGCTTTGGCTTGACGATCTAATTCTTCATAGGATATGCTACCTGCTTCGTTTTCCCCATCGGCTAAAAAAGTATAAGCTGTTTGCTTGGATTGTTTTCTCGATCTATCTTGTAGAACGTTTATTATGGTGGAATTATTTACCATTCGTTTACCATTCTTTAAACAATGACTGTAAGATTTCCCTATAATGTAGTCCAATAATGGAGGTAAGGTTAAATCGTGGGGAGTATAAAAATTGCAATAGTGGGAGTAGGTAACTGTGCTAGTTCCCTAGTCCAAGGAATTGAATATTATAAAGGCAAACAGGCATCCGACGCCATTGGTTTGATGCACTGGGATATTGGAGGCTATAAACCCTACGATCTAGAAGTAGTTGCAGCCTTTGATGTCGATGCCCGCAAAGTAGGAAAAGATGTGGCTGAAGCTATTTTTGCCCCGCCCAACTGCACTACTGTTTTTGCAGAAAACGTCCCTAATACTGGGGTTAAAGTACAAATGGGCGCAATTCTCGATGGAGTTGCCCAACATATGAACGGCGTTGATGAGAAATATACTTTTGTCGTCAGCGATGCCCAAGAACAATCTAAAGAGCAAATTGTTGCCAGTCTCCAACAATCAGGTGCGGAAGTTTTAATTAACTATCTCCCTGTAGGCTCTCAAGAAGCGGTAGAATTTTACGCAGAATGCGCTCTCGATGCGGGAGTGGGTTTTGTTAATTGTATTCCCGTATTTATCGCCAGTCAGACTCTGTGGGCGGATAAATTCAAACATCACAATATTCCTATTGTTGGAGATGATATTAAGTCCCAGTTTGGGGCTACCATCAGCCATCGAACTTTAGTCGATCTGTGTAAGAAACGGGGGGTAAAAGTAGAACGAACTTACCAGCTAAACACGGGAGGAAATACCGATTTCCGCAATATGCTCGATCGCACTCGTTTGGATTCTAAAAAAGAATCTAAAACCGAAGCAGTACAAGGAGTAATTGCCAAGCGTTTGGAATATGAAGATATTCATGTAGGACCTAGCGATTATGTACCGTGGCAGAAAGATAATAAAGTAGCTTTTATTCGCATTGAAGGAAAGTTGTTCGGCGATGTGCCGATGAATTTGGAGATGAGACTTTCTGTAGAAGATTCTCCCAACTCGGCGGGGGTAGTTATTGATGCGATTCGTTGTTGTAAGTTGGGCTTAGATAGAGGAGTTGGCGGGGTTTTAACTGCACCTTCGGCTTACTTTATGAAACATCCTCCCCAACAATTTACCGATGATGAAGCTTATCAAATGACTGAAGCTTTTATTATTGGCGATTAATCTGACTATCTTCGATCGCAAGTAATTGAGGGTATATGTTAGCTACAAATATATTTTAGTGATTTTAATCAGTTGCTAATTTTATTTAAAAAGTTAGACTTTGTAGTAATTAATAAGTCTAACTTATTTTTTTGTCTAAAATATTGAATTTAAGCACAAATAATAAGTCTAAAACTTATATTTTTCTGCGGTTTGATTAGCTCAAATAGATTGCTTATTAGAGAAGAATACAGAATAACTATTGCTCTAACTATTTGGGTTGAAAGCTAATTTTTTGTCTAAGAGTACTAAACAGATGGATATAGTTGATTTTTTAAATGTCTCGATTCATAACACTACTACTCCAGAATTATTAAAGGAGTTAACCAATAATGGTGGTGTTGTGGTCACTCCTAATGTCGATCATCTAGTCAAAATACAAAGCGATCGCGAATTTTTACAGGCTTATTATACTTCCGACTATCGAGTCTGTGACAGCAAAATCTTACAATATATTTCTTTTTTATTAGGTAATCCGATCAAAGAAAAAATTTCGGGAGCAGATTTATTCCCTGCTTTTTATGAATACAATAAAGATAACGAAGATATTAAAATATTCCTTTTAGGAGCAAAAGAAGGAGTAGCCGAAAAAGCTAAATATATTATTAATCAAAAGGTAGGTAGAGAAATGGTGATTGCCGCCCATTCACCAACCTTTGGTTTTGAAAAAGATGAAGGAGAATGTCAAGCCATTATCGAGAGGATTAATCGCTCCGAGGCTACAGTCTTGGCTGTGGGAGTAGGCGCGCCCAAACAAGAAAAATGGATTGCTAAATATCGTTCTCAACTACCTAAAATTAAGGTGTTTTTGGCAATTGGAGCAAGCATTGATTTTGAGGCAGGAAACGTCAAGCGATCGCCCAAAGTTTTGGGCAATTTGGGTTTTGAATGGTTGTATCGTCTCTCTTGCGAACCCAATCGATTATGGAAGCGTTATTTAGTCGATAGTTTGCCTTTATTTTGGTTAGTAGGGCAACAGAAAATGAATCGATATCAATTTTCACCCCTGTTACAAACTGAATATTTGCCATTAGGTGAAATACTACAACAAGCTGGTTTATTATCGGCACAAAACATCAGACAAGCTCTTAATATTCAAAAACAATATCAAGATTATCGTTTTGGAGAAATTTTAATTCAAGAGGGTTATTTAGCAACAGAAACTATCAATTTTTTCGTCCAAGATCTGCCAAAATTAGTTCGTGGAGAACGCAAACTACGTCTGGGAGATTATTTAGATCGGGCTGGTCTACTCCAAGCGGAACAAATTGCTGAAACTCTACAACAACAATCTGCCACTCATCGTAAATTTGGCGAAATTATTACTCAAAAAGGCTGGATTAAGCCTAAAACTCTTCAATGGTTTGTTAATCTACAAAATCCTCACAATCTATAATTATTCTAACTATTCTCACTGTCTTCTAGTTTCCTAGTCCCGTCTTCGCGGGATAATATCTCCCCGTCAAGCTTTACAATGGAGGATTGCAGCAACAAAAATTATAGAAGAAATAGCAATGAGCGATTTTGATTACGATTTAATTATTATTGGCGCGGGTGTTGGGGGGCATGGTGCGGCACTTCACGCTGTTAAAAGCGGTTTAAAAACTGCAATCGTCGAAGCGGGAGACATGGGCGGTACTTGCGTCAATCGAGGCTGTATTCCTTCTAAAGCTTTGCTAGCTGCTTCTGGTAAAGTCAGAGAAATGGGGGATAGTTCTCATTTACAGGATATGGGAATTCAGTTAGGCGGGGTTCAATTCGATCGCAGTGCGATCGCCGACCATGCTACTAATTTAGTTAATAAAATTCAAGGAGATTTAACCAATAGTCTCAAGCGTCTTAAAGTAGATATTCTTCGTGGTTGGGGCAAGCTCTCAGGTACGCAGAAAGTAGTTGTTGCGGGGGATGATGGAGAGAAAACCTACACTGCCAAAGAGATTATGCTTTGCCCTGGATCTGTACCTTTTGTCCCTAGAGGTATTGAGATAGATGGTAAGACTGTATTTACTAGTGACAATGCAGTGAAGTTAGAATCTCTTCCCGATTGGATTGCGATTATTGGTAGTGGCTACATTGGGTTAGAATTTTCCGATGTTTATACTGCTTTAGGTTGTGAAGTAACCATGATCGAGGCTTTGGATACTTTAATGCCAGGATTCGATCCCGACATTGCCAAAATTGCTAAAAAGGTATTGCTAGACAAACGAGATATCGAAACCTATAAGGGAGTCTTTGCAACCAAGATTACTCCTGGCGCGCCAGTACAAATCGAACTTACCGATGCGAAAACTAAAGAAGTGGTAGAAGTATTAGAAGTTGATGCTTGTTTGGTGGCTACAGGACGCATTCCCGCTACTAAAAATATTGGTTTGGAAACTTTAGCCATTGAAATTGACAAACGTGGCTTTATTCCCGTCAACGATAAAATGCAAGTGTTAAGAGATGGCAAACCAGTACCCCATCTTTGGGCGGTAGGGGATGCTACGGGTAAAATGATGCTAGCCCATGCTGCTTCGGGACAAGGAATTGTAGCAGTAGAAAATATGTGCGGACAAGATAAGGAAGTAGATTATCGTTGTATTCCTGCTGCTGCTTTCACCCATCCAGAAATTAGTTATGTTGGCTTGACTGAAGCCCAGGCTAAAGAAGAAGGGGAAAAAGAAGGCTGGAAAGTAGCTACGGTTAAATCCTTTTATAAAGGAAACTCTAAAGCTTTGGCGGAAGGAGAAACTGAGGGGATTGCTAAAATTATCTACCGTCAAGATACGGGAGAATTGTTAGGAGTGCATATCATTGGCATCCATGCCTCGGATTTGATTCAAGAAGCAGCAAACGCGATCGCCAAACGAGAATCAGTACAAAATCTTTCCTTTAACATTCACACTCACCCAACTCTTTCGGAGGTGCTTGACGAAGCTTACAAACGCGCTCAGGTAGCGGGAGTTTAAGACTTAAAGAATCCTCAAAAATATCCCCAACTCAACCATTAAGCTAGAAGTTGGGGATGACAAACAATTTTTATTTTTAATTAATAATTGCCGAGCAAATTAATACGTCTGCTACCTCAGACCGTTTTGATGAAGGATTGCGCCTTCCCTTGGTAACAACTAAGTGGAGGAAGCGATAAAAACTCCACAGCCTAATTTGATTTGCTCTTTACTGTCTGAAAATCTGGCGATCGCTCTCCTTCGATTTTCAATAAATGGGTCACAACGGTACAACCCCCATACAGCAAGATATTTTGTATTAGTACTTACTATTTTGTACTTACTAAGTAAATTTATTATGCTCGATTAAAATTAGATTGGGGGTTTTTTGTTATAAGTTGTATTGTTTCTTTGATTTTTTATAAAGATTGAAAAAACATTTATGATTTTTCTCTAAATAAATTATTATTCTCGATCGCGCCATTGACTGTAAGGATTTTTAATTAAATTAGAATTAAAATATTTGGAATCGTTTACTTCTCGATCGATCCAGTCGGGAATGGCGATCGATTGCTGTTCGCTTTCTAGTTCTACTTCAGCAATAATTAACCCTGCATTTTCCCCCAAAAACTCGTCTACTTCCCAAGTTAAATTGACATAATCTAGCTTGTATCTAGTTTTTTCAATTATTGGTTGCAGACACAAGGTATCTAACATTTGCCGAGCATCTTCTAAGGGAATGGGATATTCAAATTCAGAGCGAGTATATCCCGTGGCTTTACTTTTAATTGTCAAATATCCGCGATCGCCTATAATTCTAACTCTAACAGTAGTTTCATTTTTAGTAGGTAAATAACCCTGACAATATTTGACTCCTATTGTCCCCAATTGCCGACGTAGCTTGTCTTTATATAATTGCCACTCTGGCTTTTTAACTAAATATTTACGTTCAATTTCTATTGCCATAAATTCAAATAATCTTTAATACCCTAGAAATATTTTAAAATTATCTTTGAATATATAAATTATTAAAAAAAATGATTAAAATCGAAGCGATTATCCATCCCCACAAACTTGAAGATGTCAAATCCAGTCTCCTTTCTATTGGTGCGATCGGCATGACAATATCTGAAGTTAAAAGTTATGGACATCGTAAAAATTCAACAACTCGCTATCGAGGTGCCAAGTATCGCGTTGATTTTACTAACAAAATAAAAATTCAAATCGTTATCGAAGCAGAAAAGGCAGATTTAGCAGTCAAGCAAATTTCTCTTGCAGGACGTACTGGACAAATTGGCGATGGTAAAATTTTCGTTTCGGAAGTCGATCGCATTACTCGAATTAGAACCGATGAAACAGGCGTTAGTGCCATTTAGAAACTGTTCGTAAACAAAAGCTCAATATAGATTTTATCGATCGAAATGAAACTAAAAACGACACCCTATCTAGAACAAAAATTCCATTGGGTAAAAGAAGGTCGAGCGATCTTAGCTCAATATGACGATTCGACTATTGTAGTTTATCAAGCATATCGCCCATCTATCGGTAATTTTGCCACCGAAAAAGGTTATTTTGGAGGTGACTTTAAGTTATCCCGCATGACCTGGATTAAGCCTAATTTTCTGTGGATGATGTATCGTTCTGGATGGGGAACAAAACCAGGTCAAGAAGTAATTCTGGCAGTTCGTTTGAAGCGAGATGCTTTCGATCTGATTTTGAATCAAGCAGTTCATGCTAAATATATTCCAGAAATCTACGAAACTAAGGCAGAATGGCAAAAAGCCGTAGCAAGATCTAATGTACGCTTGCAATGGGACCCAGATCGCACTCCTAAAGGGGAGAGGTTGCAACGTAGAGCAATTCAATTAGGTTTGCGCGGGGATGCGATCGCTAAATATGCGAAAGAATGGATTGTAGAAATTGAAGATATTTCTGACTTTGTAGCTCGACAAAGAGGATATGTTATCGATGAGAATTATGCTGCATTAAAAACTCCAACAGAACATATTTATCCAGTAATAGATCCAGAAGCGATCGCCAATTTGAAATTAACCGAATATTAGTTGAATTGTGAGTTTAATAAGTAGTTGTGCAAAATTAATTGGATAGTTGAGATTGGGTTTAGGGGTTAGGGGTTAGGGGTTAGGAAAATATGGAATATACAAATAATTCTGCTTAGGTACTTACATTACGATTTTCAAGAACAACAACAATTAGCTGTTGCCGATAATACTTTAATCGATTTTATTGTTATTAAAGCTGAAGACGATACAGCAGTTTTCATCTAAGTCAGGTACAGAATAGATCGTTTTAAGGCGCAAAGGACATTCGTGTGTCCGCATGCAGGCAGGGGACAGCCCTAAAGGACTAGTTGCGGCTAACTAAACGCCTTACTTTCGGTCGAGGCAGAAGTTAGATGTACCTCAGTAAACTGAAAAACGCTGTATTAATCAAACTATCGAGCGATCGCAGCAAACGAGTACGCAAAAGAGTTGCACACGGCGTGTGATTTATGACTTTATAACCGACCAAACTTGTAGCGAACTATCTATCGATAGTAACTGAGATTTTACTTTAATATCGGTTGTAAAATATTCGGGTTTAGGTCGTACTCGCAATAAAAAATAACCTTTATTCTCTATGGCTGGTAATAAATATTCCGCTTGAGTAATGATGCACCAACTTAAGGGCAAACTAGAGCGATCGTAGAGAGTAAAATAAATATCGAATTGTTGTATTATTTCTGAACTAACTTCGATTTTTAAAGCTTGTTGAGATTCTAAATAATTTTAAGCAAAGTGAGTTGCGGGCGCGCCGACTGGTAGATATTCTCGACGCACGAAAGATTCTGGTAGATAGTTACGTAATTTGAGAATAGTAAAAATATAGTAATGCAGACTGGAATAAAACCAGTTTTTGGCATCGATTAGATTGTAATAATAGTCGTTAATATTCTGGGGAATATTATAAGTACCGACATAGGTTTCGCCATCAACTTTAATAGTGGGATAGTTAATAGTTTCGCTGCGATTATAATATCTAACCCCCAAAGAATATTTACCAGGGCTTAATTTTATAGTTTGCCAAGCCGAATCCGAATCTATTTTCTCCGATTCCAGACTGGTAATAGTTTTATAACCAGGAAAACTATAAATTACCGCAATCCAAGAGCGAGAAGACTGGTTGGCAGTAATAACATCAATTTCTATTGTTTCTTTAACGGAAAAAGGACCTAAAGTACCAATAGTAGCGTGGGTATTCCAACGAGGTCCTTTCGTCATTAAAACAGGCAAAACCAAAGGAGCTTTAATTGTTTTTTCCGATAAAACTCGCCATTGAGAAGCTTTCTTTTGATCGATCGCCAGATAAATTGTAAATAAATTGCCGATCGCCAATTTCATGACTTTGTAAAACACAAAAGATGCCAAAGCCAAGGGAATTTCCCACAACAAAGAAACTTTACTCATTACTCATTACTTATTACTTATTACTTAATGCCATACACAATTCCTTGAAATGTTGTCCTCTGGCTTCAAAACTCAGATAGCGATCGAAACTAGCACAAGCAGGAGAGAGTAAAACTACCTTTGCTTGCTTATCTCGCGCGATCGCAACACTTCTAGTAACGGCATTTTCCATTGTTTCTACAATCTCATAGTTTTGATAATTGCGATCGTTCAATCTTCGAGCAAAATCTGGTGCGGCTTCGCCAATTAATAAAACAGTGGCAGCTTTAGCTTTAATGCGCTCGATCCAGGCAGTATCGTCTCCCGCTTTACCTTGTCCTCCAGCAATCAAAATTACTGGTGCTGCTACAGAATTCAAACCCACTTCTGCAGCATCGTAGTTAGTAGCTTTACTATCATTAATAAATTTAATCCCATCATAGGTGCGAACGTATTCCAAACGATGTTCCACTCCAGGGAAAGAAGTTATGGCAGATGCGATCGCCTTTCGCTCGATACCTGCTATTTTAGCTGCTGCGACGGCTAACAAGAGATTTTGTAGATTATGTTCTCCAGGCATTTTAAACAAAGATACTGGGGCAATAAGTTCCCCAAAAGCGTGAATCCAACCGTCTTCCAAGTAAACTCCTACAGAGCGATTGTCGGTAAAACTATTTTTACCTTGAATGCTAGTCCAAACCACATTTTCTCCCCATTCCATATTTTGTAACAAGCGCGATCTTTGGCTGGCTTCTGGATCGTCGCCGTTGACAATTTTGTATTGAGAGCGACAGATCAAATCTTCCTTAATTCGATAATAATTCTCTAAAGTCTTGTGGCGATCGAGGTGATCGGGAGTAAGAGTAGTCAGAATGCCAATGTGGGGAGCTAATTCTGACGAGGATTCAATTTGATAGCTACTCACTTCCGCTACAATCCAATCAAAGCGATCGCGATCTTCAAGGGCTAATTCGCTAGCTGCATAACCGATATTGCCACAAGCAGGAGCATTTAACCCCGCAGCCTGAAAAATTGCTGCCACTAAAGCTGTAGTCGTAGTTTTGCCATTAGTACCCGTAATACCAACCCAAGGATTATCCTGAAGATAACGCCAAGCTAGTTCGATTTCTCCAATCGTTTCAATCCCCAGTTTCCTAGCAGTTTCTAGCGGTTGAATATTCCAAGGCACTCCTGGACTAACTACAATCAAATCGGGGGTCTTATCCCCTTTCAGAGTCGGTTTGCTGTTTAATTTGACAGTTATTCCCTCTTGAGTTAGTTGTTGTTGAGATGCTTGCAAATCCCTACCATTAGATCTTGCTGCTATTTGCGATTCTGTTGCCGAATCAATTAGAGTAACTTGCCAACCTTTGCGATCGAGCAATCTTGCTGCGGCAATTCCCGATCTTCCTAAACCAATAATTTCGCCTTTGGGCATGAATCTCGTAATGTAACAATTCCCATAGAATGTTAGCGTATTTTGGTAATGGATAATGGACAATTAATTTACCCTGAAGCTAAAAGACTCCGTACTTCCATTAAGGCAAAGCCCAACAGGTTTAAACCTCTCCATTGATAAGGATCTTCGGCTTTAGGGTTATTTTGCCCCAATCCAATCCCCCAAATTCGATCTCTAGGACTAGCTTCCACTAGGACTCTTTGGCCCGTACCCAGCAAAAATTCTTTTAAAGCTTTATTTTGACCGAATTTTCCGAGATTTCCTCGGACGACGATCTCCATACGATGTTGTTCCCAGACTTCTTGCTGAAAATCTGTCACCAAACGACCGAGTTTTTTCGCTTCCCCTGGATGTTCTACCTGTAAAATTTTCTTCAAAATCTCTCGGTCTTCAAACAAGCGGGCTTTTTCTGCCATCATATAATGTTCGGCAGTGAGATATTTAATCCCTGCCAATTCAAAAGATGCTTGATACCATTGACTAAAACAACTCTTCCCAATCGAACCATCTGGGTTGGGCTGATGTCCCCAGAAAAAAAGATATTTAAAGCGATCGCCATGATTAATACGATCTATCAAATCTAGTTTAGTTTTAATCAAATTCATAATTTATAACAAAGCTGCTGCTCTTTCTGCCAAGCTCGATCGCTCTCCTTTCGTCAGAGTAATATGACCTGCTAAGGGTTCGTGCTTGAATCTTTCTACTACATAGGTCAAACCATTACTAGCAGCATCCACATAGGGGTTATCGATTTGATCGGGGTCGCCCGTTAAAACTACTTTAGTTCCTTCTCCCGCACGGGTAATAATTGTTTTGACTTCGTGAGGAGTTAAGTTTTGTGCTTCGTCAATAATTAAAAACTGCTGGGGAATGGTTCGTCCGCGAATATAAGTTAAAGGTTCGATTTGCAGCAGTCCCATGTCCATTAATTCTTCGTGACCTCTACGCCAATGTTCTGGTTTTCCTTCTCGGTCTTGAGTGCCAAAAATTAGATCGAAGTTATCGTAAAGAGGCTGCATCCAAGGAGTTAGTTTTTCGTTAATATCTCCAGGCAAAAAACCAATATCTTTCCCCATCGGTACGACGGGACGGGAAATTAGAAGACGACTGTAGAGTTTTTCGTCGGCAACTTTCTGCAATCCTGCGGCGATCGCTAATAAAGTTTTACCAGTTCCTGCTTTTCCCACCAAAGTAACTAGTTTAATCGAGTCTTGCAAAAGAAGATTGAGCGCAAATCGTTGTTCGCGGTTGCGGGGTTGAATGCGAGAAACTCCCAATTTGGGTAGATCGATCAGAGGGACAATAGTTTTGCACTGACCGTCTACCATGCCTAAAGCTGTATGGGAAGGATTGAGGCGATCGACTAAAGTAACATCTTGGTTGGGTAATAGTTTTTCTTCTAGAGGTATCGAACCAGTTTTGAACAGCAGATCTATTTTCTCTGCCTCGACAAATATTTCTGTAGAACCAGTGTAGAGTTCTCCTATATTTACTTTATCGGTTTCATAATCTTCAGCATTAAGTCCCAAAGCATCTGCTTTAATCCTTAGATTAGTATCTTTACTAACTACAATCACAGGACACTGACACTGATTCTTGCACTGCATTCCTACTGCCAAAATAGCATTATCCGCCACATCACCGCTTAATTCGGGAGGTAGTTCTTTGAGGGTATGGCGATCGCTTAAAGCTACTCGTAATGTTCCTCCATTCTCTAAAGTTACCCCAGTAATGAGATGACCAGATTGACGCAAATCATCTAGAGTACGGGAAACTTGGCGAGCGTTGCGACCAGTCATTTCTGGTTGTTTTTTAAAACGGTCTAACTCTTCGATTACGGCTATGGGTAAAATTATTTCATTATCTTCAAACCGCAAAATGGCAGTAGGGTCATGAAGTATTACATTCGTATCAATGACAAAGATTTTTTTCATTCATTAAGAATAGCTAAGAACTGGCAAGCTTTTTGCTCCAATATTCCATTTTATAGCTATTTTAAAGACTCGATTGTAATCTTTTGGGTTTTTTCCAAATAAAGATCGGTTTTTTGGATACATTTACTAGTTTGAGGCACTAATTTTGCCAAGCTATTGGCTAATTGCTCTCTTTTTTCTAAGGACAGTTTGCGATCGCATTGAGCCTGTTGCAGACTGTTGAGATAAGTACCTAAATATTTATCTAGTTTGACAAAGAAATTATCAACTTGCTGATGTAATTCTTGTTCTAAATAAACTTCAATTTTTTGCTGAATTCCATCAATAAAAAGATCGCTACATTTATTCAGTTCTTTAATGATTTCATTAACAGAAACTGCATAGTAGTCTTCTTTTTTATAAGGTCGCTTGTGTTTTTCTTGACTGTAAAAAGGAACTACCCCAAACCAATAATACCAAGCTCTTTTTTTAACTAACTTTTCTTCGTAGCCATCGTCAACTAGACGGCTTTTGGTTTTGACCAGTCTATTTTCCACCTCAATTTCTCGATCGCTGTTAATAATTGGGGATGGTAAATGTAGCTCTACTTCAAAAGTAGTTTGCAAGCGTTGTTTGGCTCT
This sequence comes from Waterburya sp., assembly GCF_058530065.1. Taxonomy (NCBI): domain Bacteria; kingdom Bacillati; phylum Cyanobacteriota; class Cyanophyceae; order Pleurocapsales; family Pleurocapsaceae; genus Waterburya; species Waterburya sp. The sequence continues at coordinate 39,085 of NZ_JBZNBU010000054.1, forward strand.
ATTAATAATATCTTTGGTCTCTTCAATTAGAAATGTTTCTAATTCTCGTCTAGCTCCTTTAACTTCAATTTCAATATCTTGACTGACTTTGATAATTAATTCTTCCAAACGTTGTTTGGCACGATCTATTGCTTCTTGAGTGAAATTTTCTGCTTCCAACTCGGTTTTAAAAGAAATAGTACCCGAAGTTTTATACTCAATACCAGCCTTAATATTTTCCGAAACCCATTTGGGAAATAGTTCAAAGTCTCCCAAATTACTCATAAGTAAATTTCTGGCATGAATGTCCGCTTTTTTAATCGCGTCGGCTTGATGATATTCTTCTCCAGCAAAGAAGGTTTCTACATTAAGTACTGCTTCCCTTTTAAGTCGGGAAAGAATCTGTTCTAAACTTCCTTGCAGCTTAATTTTAATATCTGCCATGTTACTTAAGCGATCGCGACAAGATTCTAAATAGCTCAAATCGTTTTCTAAAGATTCTACTTCTGACTGAATTTTTGCTGTATCTCGATCTAGAGCATTATTCCGCAGATTGAGATCGTCTTTAATGGCTAGTAAATGATGGCGACTGAGATTTAAAGCATTATTAATACATTGCGGTGCAGCATTGACAATTAAAGTAGAAATTGCAGTTTCAATAAACGGTGCGAAACCAGATTTACGCCAGAGTTTGCCCGCCTTTTGAGCCATAATTTTGACGGTAATATCGTCTAGTTCTTCATCCCAATCTATTCCTAATACTTCTTGAGCTAAAGCAGTTAGAGATTTGATTTGTAATAATTGAATTTTAGGATTTTGCTGTACTACTAATAAAAACTTAGTGGCTGTAAAAGCCCTGACGGCTGCCATTTCAAAGATGCGATGAGACCCCGCGCCGCCGCCAGGCGCAAGGGAATGCTCATCAAGATCGCTATTATCATCGGTCAAACCCAGATCGGCTGCTACAAATTGTTTTACTTGCTCCCCAGTCATGTCTCCTTCGCGACGCTGATCGATTTTATTCACCGCTACATAAAGATTATCTCGACCAATAGAATCGACAATCGGCTGAATTTGCTCTTTAATAGTTTGAGCTGCTTCGCTGTTGAGTTGGGTAAAATCTAAAACCACTAGTACTATAGAACAACGACGCAATTGTTCTTCTACTACTTCAGTTAAATGCAAACCAGCCTCGGCTTCATTAGGTCCAGGAGTATCAACGATGGTTAAATTTCCTCTGGCTTCTATTTTGCGATGTTTGCCAATTCTTAACCAAGGAGTTTTAATACGGGGTATGTCCTCTAGTTGAGCGATATAGTCCTTGGCAGGATCGATGACGCTAGAAAGGCGAATTAAATGATTGAGGCGATTGAGGGTTTGAGAGATTGCTTGGTGACCGACGGTTTCTTTAGCCAGTGTAAAATCTCTGGAGGCAGATATCGAGACAAATAGATCGATTAAATGGGGATAGCGTTCGAGTTTTTCTTGTAGAGGTTCGATACCCAAACAGTTTACTTTATCTTTGAGATTTTCTGCCAAACTTTTAAATAAGGCGATCGTTTTTGCGCTAATTTCAAGAGTCGCTTGTTTGGTTGCAGTTTCAAAAACAATTTCTGTGGGAATGGTAGTCATTGCCACCGCGCAACTGGGTAATAATTCTTGTCCTGCGATCGCATTAATTATTGTCGATTTCCCCGCCTTCATTGGGGCAACAATTGCCATTCTTAATTCTAAATCGGCAACATTCTTGCCCGCAGCAGCGATTTGTTGTTGGAAAACATCGTATTTGGCTTCGATTAAATTTTCGACATTATTTTGCGTATCATCAATTAATAGATTGATTTCATCTAATAATTCAATCGTCTCTTTCTGTAGATTGTCTACGTCCAGGATATTTTGTATCTCAGATTGCTGAGAATCAATCTTATTAATCATATAACCAAACTAAGTTTTTAAAATTTGTTTCGAGTCTGGCATATTTTTTGGGGTAAAACCTCCGTAGAAAATACCAGAATTTATTTTTTTTGCTTAAAAATCCGCATATTTGATGACATATTTTGTAAAACTATTTGATAGTAAATAATCCTAAAATGATTAACTTATGTATCTTTTATTGCAATAATAAAAAAAGATGATATATTAATACCAGAAGCTAATAAAGCTTCCCTGACAGAGCGTTCGGGTTTTTAAATAGTAAATAAAGGAGATAAAGACCTGATTAATTTTAAATCTGTCTCGTTGAATAAAAATAATAACATCCAGTACTTAAAGCTAATATTTTCTCAACTGGTAATTGGGAGTTAGTTAATTAGTAAGCCTTGCTAATTAAAGCTCTTATTGTAATCTATATATGAGAGAAAGTCCCTTGGCTAAATAAGATTGGATGTTATTATTTTGGCAGAAAAAAAATTTAATTCCCGTCTAAAACTTTTTGGCAGTGTGGTTTTTAGGATCGAACTGATAGCGTTGCTGATAATTAGTTTGTCCGTAAATATTAAAAGAAATAGTGGGTTCATCTCCAATTGATTCGACGCTGTGAATGGCATCGGGCATCAAACCAATTATTTCTCCTGGCTCTAATATTTGTTCCCCAATCAATTCCAAGCGATCTGGGTGTTCGGCAGTAGGAGATCGCTTCCAAAAACGATTTTTTTCCGTTCCGCTCACTATTGCTACTATGCCCCAAGCTCCATGATTGTGGATGGGAGACATCCCACCTGGTTGCCAAGCCACCATTTGCACTGTTAGGGGATATTCTGGCTCGCGATAGAGCATTTTAACCGACCAACCAGTTTTAGGAGAAGGCTGTTCGTATTCCATTTGCAGCCAATAGGAACTAGTTAATAAATTTCTCACTAGAGGCATAATTGCTTTGAGGCGGTCGCGATCGTCGGGAATATCTAATAAGATATCTTCCATATCGGTAAGAAACCTAAATAGTCGATAGGGATCGGTACTCAATTCTTTTTCTTCGGGATAATAGGCTTCTCTACTACTGTCGTTAAGAACAATCCAGTTGGCGCAATCGGGGTTTTCTTGGGTAATGCTCATAAATAATGGAGTATTGTACAAAACTAATAATGACCAGGTTAATGGGGGATAGTGACGATTAAATTATTATTTTCTGAGAAGCGATCAACTAATTTTTAGCAAACATCAAGACGTTACTCAGATAAAATTCAGGTTTCTTGAGTTGAATGATAACTGTCAATCAAACACAAAATACAACTCAATCGAAATTATGAAACTTCAATATATTGCTACTGTCGCTGCTGCTTCCATCTTAACTATTGGTGGTGCGAGTTTCACTTCTAACACTGCTTTCGCTTCTACTCTTCAAACAGACGTTTCTACATCTACTTTAATTGCAGGTAATCCTTGTGCAGCAGGTAATCCTTGTGCAGCAGTCGATCCTTGCGCAGCAGGTAATCCTTGTGCAGCAGTCAATCCTTGCGCAGCAGCTAATCCTTGTGCAGCAGTCGATCCTTGCGCAGCAGCTAATCCTTGCGCAGCAGCTAATCCTTGCGCTGGTAAATAAACAACATATATTCCTTCAGAAAAGTGTTTTTCAAACGGCTGACATAATATTTAATCTCTTCAGTGTTGACTGGGCAATCATAATCATAAATGGTTGCCTTATTTTTTATCTAGATAAAAACTTCTTATGAAGCAGAAAACTATTATCTCCCTCAGTACGATCGCCTTAGCTATTTCTAGCTGTAATATTTCCCAATCGGCAAACTCTACCGCATCTATTACTCTTCAAGAATGCCAGGCAGACTCGGATTTTGTTTTTATTCCAGGAGGTAAATATATTCAAGGTAGCGATCGCCAAGAACGAGACTATGGCTATCAGATTTCCGCCCAATCTATTGCCAAAACCCCAAAAAGTATTGATTTAGCCGAACAAAAACTACGTCAAACTGGTTGGTTCGATCGCGAAGTTGCTCGTCAAACCGATTCTTTAGCAGGATTTTGTCTGAGTCGTAATTTAGTTACCAACCAAGAATATCTTGAATTTATTCGAGCTACTAACCATCGTATTCCTGATATTAGCGAATCAGATTACCAAAAACAGGGCTTTTTAGTTCATCCCTATTCTAAAGTACGAGAATTTTTATGGAACAACAATTCCTATCCTTCCAATACAGAACAGCATCCAGTAGTTTTAGTTTCCTATCAAGATGCTCTAGCCTATGCCCAATGGAAAGGAGAACAAACAGGACATACTTATCGCTTGCCAACAGCAGAAGAATGGGAAAAGGCAGCTAGAGGAGAAAAAGGAAGCTATTTTCCTTGGGGAAATGATTGGCGACAGGAAGCAACGAATACAGGAACTAGCGGTCTCAATTACACTAGTGCGATCGCTAGTTACCCACTCAGTAAAAGTACATATGGAGTGGAAGATATGGCAGGTAATGTATTTGAATACACTTCTACTTTAAAATTTGCTGGTAATCGTGTGGTAATGAAGGGTTGTTCGTGGGA
>NZ_JBZNBU010000055.1:0-14061 GCF_058530065.1 Waterburya sp.
GCCTAAAGCCTAGAGCCTAGAGGCTTTATCTTCTAGTTACAGCTTTTGCGTAATATCAGTAAATATTAAAAACTTATGAATAAAACTATCGATAGTAGTTGACTAAAGATAAATTAGCTTAACTTGTCACCAATGACTAATAACTAATAACTAACCGAAGGTTAAACACTCAATATATGATTCAAACTATAGTTTTCTAAGTAAACCTGGTTTAACCCTCTTTTGTGAGTCTGAGAAAAAAGGGATAAGAACTAAAAACTAAAAACTAAAAACTATTCTCTTCGAGCAATTCTCTTATCCCGAACTCAGGTTGTTTAGCAATATCGATCTAGTAAAGACATGGCTAGACTGACACTATTTGTTTGGCTTTGTACGGTATATGCTTCTTTCTCTAAATTTTGCCGTCTGGTATTGGTATATCTTTTAAAGAAAGGTTGCGCTTGTGAAATTGGTTCGATCTTCAAACCCAAACTTTGTAATTTGCCATTTCCTTTACAAAATTGGGCTGCATGAACGGCTTCGTGAACGATAGTAGGCTGACTATTTCCCAATTCAAACACAATTGGATTGATCCAAATAGATTTACTAGCAGCATTGAAAACACCATAGGGTTGGCGAAAATTTCTGCGGGGGAAATCTCCTCTCGATTCGGGAAGCCCAGGGTTTGGGGGAATAGCAATACGAACCTGAAACCCATAAGTTTCTAGTTTATTTTGAAGTTCGATAAAATTGGGTTCTTTTGCTCGATCTATTAACAATGCAGAGGCGATCGAGATAAATTCCAGCATTGAATAAGATTATTAAATATCACATAATCAAATTATAACAACGTAATTAAATTCTATTTTTGTAATTTAATTCTTTAAATGTAATTTTGATTTCTGTGCCATTGCTATTGTTCATCTCTATTTGACCTTCTAACTGTTCTACAAGAGTGACAACCAATTCTAAGCCTAAAGACTCGCTATTAAAAAAGTCCTTGTATTCGGGAAACCCAATACCATCATCTTTAATTATTAAGCTAAATTCTCGATGGGAATTTTCTTGAAAATCTAAAGCTATTTTTCCTCGCTCTCGACCTACAAAAGCGTGTTCTACAGCATTAGATATTAATTCATTAATAATTAAACCACAAGGATTAGCTGTTTCAATGTTGAGATATATCTGAGGAATAGTTATTTTAAAAGCAATATTATCCGTAAAATAAGAGTCAATCGAGTAATCTGTTAAAGTTATAATATATTGTTGAAAATCTATTTGAAATAAACTAAAGTCGCCATATAACTGTTCGTGGATTAATGCCATAGACATAATTCGACTGCGACTATTTTCTAAGATTTTGATTAATTGACTATCGATAATATAATCTTTTTGAGATTCTAAAAGACTGGAAACAATATAAAGATTATTCTTAACTCGATGATGAATTTCTTTGAGTAATAGTTCTTTTTCCTGTAAAGATTTTTTAACTTGTTTTTCTGCTATTTGGCGTTCGACTATTTCTTGTTGTAATTTGATTTCAATAGCTTTGCGATTTTCAATCTCGGCAATTAAAGTCTGATTGGCATTTGATAATTGTTCGTTTGTATTTAATAGAGATAGTTCTGCTTCATATTTTTGATTAATTTCTGCTTCCAGTCTTTTATTTTTAGTTTCTAGAGCATAGCGTAAATTAACCAATTCTAGTTGATATTCAACCCTAGCTAGCAATTCTGCTTTCTGAAAAGGTTTGGTAATATAATCGCTTACCCCCAATTTAAAGGCTTTAACTTTTTTTTCTTGCTCTACCAAAGCGCTCATAAAAATAATGGGAATTCCCTTGGTCATAGAATCTTGTTTCAAAAGATGGCAGGTTTCAAAACCATCGAGTTTCGGCATTATTCCATCTAATAAAATTAATTCGGGAAGATTTTTTTTTATTTTACAAATAGCGTCAATACCATCGATCGCAGTATCAACTTGGAAATTGGCTCTGGTTAAAATTCTAGAAATCAGATCTAAATTCCAACTATCATCATCAACAATTAGAATTTTACAATCTTCAGAAAATATGGACATATCTTTGAGGAGAGAATTTAGTTAAAATATTGTCATTTCAATTTATTTGGCAATCTTATGGACTATTTGTTTTTGATTGACAACTAAGTTTTTAAACTCTGATGCTGGTAAAGGATGACTATATAAGAAGCCCTGAATTTCATCGCATTGACACTGTTTTAGATATTGTAATTCTGCTTCATTTTCAACTCCCTCAGCAATCACGGTTAAATTTAATTTGTGAGCCAAATCGACAATATTTTTAGTAATTATTTTATTGGTATTATTTTTCGCCAAGTCGCGAATAAAACAAGGATCTATTTTGAGAATATCAAAAGAAAATTGTTGTAAATAACCCAAGGAGGAATACCCCGTACCAAAATCATCTAAAGCTAGTTTTACACCTATTTTTTTTAAGAGGTGCAATCTTTGAATATTCGTTTTAATATTTTCTACTAAAATTTTTTCAGTTAATTCTAATACCAAAAACTGCGGATCTAAAGATGTATTAAACAAAGTTTGTGTCATCTGATGAAATAAATCCGACTGTCTGAATTGAAATCCTGAAATATTAATCCCCAGCTTCAAAAAATCTAGTCCCGAATCGTGCCATATTTTGATCTGTTGACAAGCAGAGTTGAGAATCCATTGACTAATCGGTCTAATTAAACCGCTTTCTTCTGCCAAAGGAATAAATCGATCCGCCGTAATTCTGCCTAATTGGGGATGATTCCAGCGTATTAAAGCTTCCGCTCCCACAATAGAATTATCTTTAAGACTAATTTGTGGTTGATAGTATAGTTCTAATTCTTGTTTCTTCAGAGCGTGATGTAAATACGACTCCATAGTTAAATTTTCCGAGACGCGAGAATTTTTCACATTAAAAGCAAAAGTAAATAGCTGACAAGAATTACCTCCTTGTTTTTGGGCATATTCTCTGGCTTTTTTACTTTGTTTTAATAACTCTTCAATGCTCTCAGAGTCAAGAGGATTAAAAGCAATACCAATACTGGGAAGTAGAAATATTTCTAGGTCGTCAATATGAAATGCTTTGGTTAATTCATCGATAATTTGATGACCATAATCAGAAGCTGTGATTTTTTTATCTAAAGCCGATAAAATCGCATAATTATTTCGTTCTAGATATATTAAAACACTTTCAAAATCTTGACTAGTGAGACAATTATTCAGACGCTTCGCTACTTCTTGGACTAATTTATCTTGTTGTTCTTGATGTAAATAATTATCTATCTTATTGAATCGATCTAGATAAATATTAAAAACAGCTACTAGCTTTATATTATTAGCTTCGTCGAGGGATTTTGACTTTAGTATTTCAGAAAAGTAATCATAAATATCTCTAATAAATAATTGATTGGGTAAATTAGTCAAAGGATCTTTATAGATATCATCGTACTGGGATGAATACTCATGAACTGTGGATTGTAAAGTACGTTGAATAGCTGAATGCTCTTGATGCTTGCTCAATACCATTTCGATGGTAGCTTTTAATTCTCGATCCCGAACGGGTTTAATTAAGTATCCATAAGCACCAGTTCTAGAAGCTCTTTCTATAATTTTATCGTTGGCATAGGCTGTTAAAAAAATAAATGGAATATCCGCAATATATTTAATTTTGGTAGCTGTTTCGATCCCATCCATGTCACCTTTGATAGCAATGTCCATTAAAATTAGATGGGGAAGCTCTCGTTCAACACATTCAATTGCAGCTTGTCCTGAAGAAACTATTCGATCGGCAAAATAGCCAAAGTTTTTTAGCTTTTTAGCTAAATTTTTAGCAATTATTAATTCATCTTCTACGATTAGAATTCTGATATTTTCCATATTTTAATCAAATATGTATTTTAAATTACTAAAGTAAAATAATTACATATCAATACTTTATAAAATTAGAATAACAATCAAAACTAATAATGTAAATCCTAAAAAATGCGGTTTTTAATTTACCTTTAAATGTAAAACAAATTACTTATAGTTAATATAATTGAAGGAAAAGTAACTTATTTTACAGCATAAATACAGAGATCAATTATTAATATCTTCAGTAGCAGGAACATAAAAAGGAAAATTACCCGCTTGAATTTGAGATACTAATAAATAACCAGAAATAATTAAGGCAATTGAAGCCAGAATACTACTACCAATTATCCAAACGCGCATTTTTTTAAATTGCTTATCTACATCCCTAAAAGAAGATCTGATCGGATTAACTACACTCATCAATTCCTGGCGATTTTTCAATTCAAGTTCTTCTAAAGAAGGACGCATTTCATCTCTTTGAACTGCCCATTCTTGAAGTGCTGCTCTTTGACGAGACCAATCTTCTAAAGCTTCTGTAAGTTTACCGTCTAAATCTTGTTTGAGGTGGTTAATCTGTTGATTAAATTGTAGGGCTAAATTGCGATTTGCTTGATTGAATTGACTGTTGACATTAATCAATTCTTTTCTAACGGATTCCCAACTAGATTGATTTTTGTATTCTAGTTCGTTAATCTTGGTAGCTTGTTTGGCATATAACTTATCTTCAATTTCACTAATACGTTGTTCGTATCTTTGTTCTAACTCAATGTTGCGATCGCTCTCAATTAGAGTATTTTCATATTCAGCCAGGCGATCGAGGAATTTTTGTCTGTAGGTTTCAATTATTTCATCTAGTTGACTTTTTAAAGTTTCTACAGTTTTGCTATTATCTTCCCCATCCAAGGAGTCAACATCGTTATATACCGAACGAATTTTTTGTACCAATTCTTCAGCAGTAGTATTTTTTAGTAAGTAACCTTTTGCTCCAGCCCTTAAAGATTTACCTAAATAAGCATCATCATCATGACCGCTCAAAAAGATTGTTTTAACTTGAGGAAAACGCTGGGAAATAATTTTAGTGGCACTCAAGCCATTCATCTGAGGCATATCAATATCCATCAAGATAATATCAGGCTGAAGTTTTTCTACCTGTTCGATCGCAGTTTCTCCATTATGAGCAACTCCTACTACTCGTAAATCTTGTTCGATATCAAGCCATGTTTTCAAGACTTCGCAAAGAAGAGCTTGATCGTCTACTAATAAAATATTAATCATTTAATATACCTAAATAGCTGAATTAAAACGTTCTATAACACTAACGATTTCCGATCATCTTAATAGATAATTAGCCAAAAAAATGATTAAACATCAACTCTTCAAAGGATTGTAAAGAAGCATTTGCGCTTCTAACAAATAGTTATGATCCTTAATTGTCTATTTTCTGAGATTATCGATCTATATTTTTGAGACAAATAATCATAAAATACACATTTTCTCAATTATTTAATATACAATAACAAAGCTCGATCTCATTCGTTTACGCAATTTACAATGGATCTCAGACAATATGCCCCTGCAACTCAACGCAATCGAGAAGCAATTTTAGAAATATTAAGTAAATATTTAGCTCCAGAAAGTAACATTTTAGAGATCGCTAGCGGTACGGGAGAACACGCTATTTATTTTACCGAGCGCACCCAATCTTGGCATTGGATTCCTAGCGATATTAATCCTACAGCTAGAGAAAGTATTATTGCTTGGAAAAATGCCATGGGAGTCGATAATCTAGCACTGCCCTTATCGATTGACGTAACTCAAGATAATTGGCACGAAGCTCTGAGGGAATCTAAAATTAATGCGATCGTCAATATCAACATGATTCATATAGCTCCCTGGTCTGCTTGTTTGGGCTTGATTCGAGGGGCAGAAGAAATTTTACCTTCAGGAGGAATGCTCTATCTCTATGGCCCGTTCAAACTTCATGGAGAACATACAGCAGAAAGCAATCAACGGTTCGATCGCTCTTTGCGCGATCGCAATTCTGAATGGGGAGTCAGAAATCTCGAAACCGTAATAGACATAGCAGATCGGGCTAATTTGCAATTGCAACAAGTTATTGAAATGCCAGCTAATAATTTATCAGTTATCTTTATAAAAGGTTAAAAAAAGATCAAATTGAGCGGTTATATCATTTAATCTTTTATTATCCAAGTTTGAATAGCAAACAATTAATTTTGATATATTACTAAAATTTTATGACTATTAAAATTCTCCTCGTAGACGATCGATATCTCATACAAGAAGGAGTAAAAGCTATTTTAAGAAATGAAGCCAAAATAGAAATCGTCGGTATTGCAAGCAACGGTCTTGAAGCAATCGCCTTAAGCAAAAAACTCAAGCCAGATATTGTCTTGCTAGATATTGAAATGCCTAAAATGAACGGAATTATCGCCACCAAATATATTAGGCAAGTTTCCCCCGCTACCAAAATTATTATGCTCTCCAGTCACGATAATCCTCAATATATTGCTTGGGCTTTAAAGGCTGGTGCTTCGGGTTACTTACTCAAAGAGAGTTTCACTCAAGATCTCAAGCAAGCTATTTATTCCCTCAGTCGGGGCTATTCTTATATCGAGGCGAAATTACTCGATAAAGTAGTACGTCAAACCAAAGCCAATAATATAGTCAATTCTCAGAAAACTAAAGTTTACGTTCATAAATATCGCAGAAATATCTACACTCCCGCTACCACATCAAACCCAGGGAAGACACCAACTAATCCACCCACCGCCAATAAATCCGCTTCAGGAATCAATCGTGCTAGCCTCGCGCCAATTTTTGGATTATCCGACTCCAATGAAATCAAGACAATCGACCGACTTACTGCTAGTCTAAAAAGTACTCCTACCTCGATTAAGAAGAAGAGCGAGCGCCAAAAAAACCACAATAGCAAAATAATCTTGTTAGTTATTGCGATCGCCAGTTTAATTTTGTCTGTGATTATCTTTTAGTATCAGGATAATATCAGGCTGTTTTCTAAAGATGATGCGATCGCTTTATCGGTCTATACTTTACCAATTAACCTCAGCAAGATAAATAATTACTTCAAAGGCCACCAAGAAACCTTATCCCTGGTTGTCCCATATACTACTTTTAATTCTTCTGGATTCATGACATAAACCAAATCGTTTTGCGAACCTTTTTGCTGTTTTAAAATCCCAATTTTACTCATGCCTTTGAGGACTTGTTCCACGGTGCGATGGTTTAACTGACAAGCCTTGGCAATAATTTCGACGGGCAAATCGAAGACAAATACCCCGTCTTGGTTGGGTTGATTGCCCAATTCCCTTTCTTGGTAAATCAAAGCTCTTAATAAAGCTGCTACTGCTTGGGGAGGATAGGTACTACAGTTGAGCAAATGGTATTGAAATTTTTCTTGCAATTCAAACATCAATTCATAACGCTGGCGAAAGATTTCGCATTCTTGATGAATTGCTTTAACTGCTGCTAAAGGTATTTTGACGACATCGGTTGTTTTATAAGCTTCTGCAAGGCTGGGAAAAGTGCGAGAGAAATTACCGAAATTCCAGGCTAAATTTCGCATTCCAAAACAACTATTCCCGTAGGTGATATCAATAATACGGTCTAAAGGAGTGCTGCGAATTACGATGGGTCCCCCTTGAACGATCGCATATAAATATTCTAAAGAAGTATCGCTGCCAAAAGCATTATATATAGGGCGACTCGAATAGAGTTTTTCCGCAATAAGTTTTTCGGGCGTAAAATATTTAGCCAATAAAGACCGATCTAAATCTCTAAATAAGAAATTATCTCTCATCAAAGATTCAATTGAATTCGTATTTTCCGATCTATTAGTTGACTGTCTCATTTTTATCGGCTTGACTTCTCGTACTATCTTAAGTCTGACTTAATTTGGACTAAGTAGAACTAGACTTTTGAATTAAATTCAAATTGCATCACAAAACATTTGAAATTTATCTGATATTTGTTTATGATACACTGGCTTTTAGTTAATAACACTTAATTAAAATTCCTTAAGGAATGTAAAGCTATGGAAGCAAGAAGAGTATCGCGTCGTATCTTAGCTCCAAAGACTTGGAAACACTGGATTGCCTTGGGATTCTTGGGGTTTGGTGCTTCTGTTGTAGTAGGTTTACTCTCCTATATCATGGCTTCTCCTAGCCTCGATTTAGATTGGGAAGCCGCATTAGCGATCGCCGTTGCTATTGCCGTATTTATACTTAATGCCATCACTTCTTTACCTGCGGAAATAGTTTTTCTGGGGGGGACGGCAATTTTATTTATCATTGGCGTATTAACAGAACAACAAGCACTAGCGGGTTTTAGCAATCCTGGGATGATTACGGTAGCTGTAGTCTACATTGTAGTGACGGGATTATCTCAAACAGGAGGCATGAATTGGATTTCTCAAAGAGTGTTGGGAATGCCCAAGGGACAAAATGCTGCTCTTTTCCGCATGATGACACCAGTGATGGGAATGAGTGCTTTTCTGAATAATACTCCCGTCGTGGCAATGTTTATTCCTGTGGTGAGCGATTGGTCGCGCAAACTGCGAATTAGTCCTTCCAAGCTAATGATTCCCTTAAGTTATGCAGCGATTTTTGGCGGGACTTGTACTTTAATCGGTACTAGCACCAATTTGGTAGTAAATGGTTTGCTGGTTTCGGCGACAGATTTGCCTGGCTTAAAGTTATTCGATCTGGCATTAGTTGGTTTTCCTTGTGCGATTGCGGGGACAATTTATTTATTTCTCACTAATAGTTGGTTGTTACCCAATCGCAAACCCGTCATTGGCGATACAGAAGATGTTAGGCAATACACCGTAGAAATGATGGTCTCGACGGACAGTACTTTAGCCAATAAAAGTATCGAGCAAGCTGGGTTGAGACACCTTCCTGGTTTATATCTGATGGAAATTGTCCGCGATGAAAGAATATTTCCTGCAGTAAGTCCTCAAGAAATTCTCAAACAAGGCGATCGCTTGGTGTTTATTGGCACGATCGATTCCATGTTAGATTTACACCGCTTGCGAGGCTTACAACCTGCTACAGATCAAGTATTCAAGCTGGACACTCCCCGTGACGATCGCTGTTTGATCGAAGCAGTAGTTTCTAATACTTGTCCCATGTTGGGTAAAACCATCCGCGAAGGTAAGTTCCGTACCCAGTATAATGCTGTAGTACTAGCTGTAGCTCGTAATGGGGAACGTTTACCAGGAAAAATCGGTAACATTCGCCTTAAAGCAGGGGATACTTTATTATTAGAAGCCAATGCCAAATTTTTATCCCAGCAAAGAATTTCCAATGACTTCTATTTAGTTAACGGCATACCCAACTCCGAACCAATACGTCACGAAAAAGCTCCCCTAGCGATGATTATTTTGCTGGGCATGGTCATACTTTCTAGCTTGGGCATAATGAGTATGTTGAAAGCAGCAATTTTAGCAGCGGTGATTACCATTGCTACGGGTTGTTGTTCTTCGATTAAAGCCTTGAGGAATATCGAATGGTCGGTATTGTTAGTGATTGGCTCGGCATTGAGCATCGGTCAAGCCCTAGAATCCACGGGTGCAGCAGGAGCGATCGCATCTACTTTAGTCCAGTTTGCAGGAGATAACCCTTGGTTGGCTTTGGCAATTATCTATGCCGTAACTAATTTACTTACCGAAGCTATTACTAACAATGCTGCTGCTGCTTTAGTCTTTCCCATTGCCTTGGCTCTAGCTCAAAATCTGGGTGTCAATTTTATGCCTTTTGCGATCGCTATTATGATCGGCGCGTCTGCTAGTTTCTCTACACCTATTGGCTACCAGACTAACTTAATGGTCTATGGTCCTGGAGGTTATAAATTTACCGATTTTATGCGGGTAGGCATTCCCCTAAACATCTTATTTTGGTCGATTACGATTATTTTAACTCCCTTGTTTTATCCTTTTTGATTAGGATATTTATATCTATCAATTAAATGAATCAATGGCAACCGAACAACAACTAGAACCTAATAGCAATAATTCCGTCCGCAATATTGTTATCGCCCTCGCTGCGATCGTTTTAAGTATTGCTCTATTTCTGGGCTTAAAAACCGAAACCAACCCTCTTTCTTTAGAATCTCAGGTTAAACGGTCTACTCCTTTAGAAGTAGCATTTAGTAATAATAAACCAACTCTGACTGAATTTTATGCAGACTGGTGTACTAGCTGTCAGGCAATGGCAGGAGATTTAGGGGAAATCAAACAAAAGTATGGCGATCGGGTTAATTTTGTGATGCTTAATGTTGATAATACTAAATGGCTACCCGAAATGTTGCGCTACCGCGTCGATGGTATTCCCCATTTTGTCTTTACGAACGCAGCAGGAGAAGCGATCGCCGAATCGATCGGAGAACAACCCAAAGGCATTCTAGAAGCAGACTTAGATGCTTTAATTGCTAACAATCCCATTCCCTATGCCAATCAAACAGGGCAAGTTTCTCAGTTTGAACCTAAAGTAAAAGTTACTGCTAATAGCAATACCGATCCTCGCAGTCATGGGGCAACTGTAAAGTAAACTTGAGAGATTAGTTTAACCAGAATTTTTATGGCTACCATTGTCAGACACAGGAGAACGGGAAATGAATATATCTTATTAAGTATTAATGGAGAAGCAAATAAAACTAATCCTTCCCGTTTGATCGACGAACTATTTAATCGAGAAAAAGCAGAAACATCTAGTTCGGCAACTATTTGCGACTCACAAGGAAATCTTTTTTTAGCTTATATTGACGATTTGGTAGTTACAGAGATAGACGGTCAAAAACCCGCCGATATTTTGCCCGAACCAACTTTTACCGAACCAGGGAGGGAATATATTCCCGAAACATCGGCAGATTTTGATGAAGAAGAATTAGCCGACGAAGATTGGGAAAATTCCACCAGCGATCGCGATTCCTTAGAAATTCCCACTGATCAGAAACCCGATAGTCAAAGTAATCTAGATCAAGAAGAAGATGATGATGAAGATTGGATTTGATCTCTAGTCAGAATTATGGAGAGTTGCTCTTAATAGCCAAATAATTGAGTCTTCCCTTAAGCCAAACTCAGGCTAAGTAACATCTGGGAAGATATAATATTCATAACAATTGCTGTCAAATAAATCTTTCATGCCCGTAGAACTCCAGACTGAAATCGAACAGGCTGTAGCCAGCCGTCGTAATTTTGCCATTATCTCTCACCCCGATGCGGGGAAAACTACCCTGACAGAAAAACTCCTTTTATACGGAGGTGCAATTCACGAAGCAGGGGCTGTAAAAGCTCGAAGAGAACAACGCAAGGCAACTTCCGACTGGATGGAAATGGAACAACAAAGAGGAATTTCGATTACCTCTACAGTGTTGCAGTTTATCTACAATCAATTTCAGATTAATTTATTAGACACTCCAGGACACCAAGACTTTAGTGAAGATACTTATCGTACTTTAGCTGCTGCGGATAATTCGGTGATGTTGATTGACGCAGCTAAAGGTCTAGAACCTCAAACCCGCAAATTATTTGAAGTTTGTCAGTTGCGATCGCTGCCGATCTTTACCTTTGTCAACAAATTAGACCGTCCTGGTAGAGATGCTTTCGAGCTAATCGATGAAATCGAACAAGAACTGGGCTTGCAAACCTATGCCGTAAATTGGCCGATTGGCATGGGCGATCGCTTTAAAGGAGTATATGACCGTCGCGAAGGCAAGGTACACTTATTTGAACGCAAATCTCATGGTAGCAAAGCCGCATCGGATACTGTGATGGAATTGGGCGATCCGCGCCTGATGAACTACTTAGACGAAGAACTCTATTACCAGCTAAAAGAAGAATTAGAGATTTTAGACGAAATTGGCGCAGAATTTGCTCTAGAACAAGTCCATGCTGGAAAAATGACTCCAATTTTCTTTGGTAGTGCCATGACTAACTTTGGGGTAGAACTATTCCTCAAAGCCTTTTTAGAGTACGCCCAACAACCAGAAGCACACAATTCTTCTTTGGGGGTCATCGAACCTACCTATGGAGAATTTACGGGGTTTGTCTTCAAGCTACAAGCAAATATGGACCCCAAACATCGCGATCGCGTGGCATTTATTCGCGTCTGTACGGGTAAGTTTGAAAAAGACATGACCGTCCAACACGCTCGCACGGGTAAAACAGTGCGCCTGTCTCGTCCCCAAAAGCTTTTTGCTCAAGGAAGAGAATCTTTAGATGAAGCCTATCCAGGAGATATTATTGGTTTAAATAATCCAGGGGTATTTGCGATCGGCGATACAATCTACAACGGTAAAAAACTCGAATATGAAGGTATTCCTTGTTTCTCTCCCGAAATCTTTGCCTATCTGAAAAATCCCAACCCTTCTAAATTCAAACAGTTTCAAAAAGGAATTACCGAACTCAGGGAAGAAGGAGCAATTCAGATTATGTATTCCAATGATGACTTCAAACGCGATCCCATTCTCGCAGCAGTAGGACAACTACAAATCGAAGTGGTACAATTCCGCCTGCAAAACGAATACAACGTCGAAACTAGAATCGAACCTTTACCCTACAGCGTCGCCCGTTGGGTATATGGAGGCTGGGAAGCTTTAGAGGGGGCTGGTCGGATTTTCAATTCGATTACTGTTAAAGATAACTGGGGTAGACCAGTATTATTGTTTAAAAACGAATGGAATTTACGCCAAGTCGAACAAGATCTACCCGAATTAAACTTGAATTCCATCGCCCCCGTAGGTTCGGGAATGCAGCCAGATAATTAAAGTAACTACTAGAGAGTGCGATCGACTTTCGTAATATTAGATGTGATTTCGAGGGCAAAAGTATACTCAAGCAGCTAAGACTTTAGCCCAATAATCATTGTCTCAGTACTTGACAAACTTAGAGCCGATCGCAATAATTATAGATTGGGCATCAAGTAACTTGCTCGGATTGGGTTTTTCATAAACGCCACACCATTAGAAACAAACATAGCTAGCACTACAGTTAGTTATCTATTCTTCTCGTGGCTACCCTTACGGCATACATACAAAGATAAAATATTATGACTTACGCAATTATAGAAATAGGTGGTGGACAAATTAGAGTTGAGCCTGGTCGTTTTTATGACATCAACTTATTAGCTGCCGATCCCGACTCTGACTACACCATAAACAAAGTTTTATTGGTTAATAACGACGATGATGTGACTGTCGGTCGTCCTTATATTGAAGGTGCTACTGTAGAAGGTACTGTAATGCGTCACAGACGGGGCAAGAAAGTCATTGTCTATAAGATGCAGCCTAAAAAGAAAACCCGTAAAAAACGCGGTCACCGTCAAGAATTAACTCGCTTGATGATTAATTCTATTAGTTTAAACGGTTCGGTCGTTGCCCGAGCAGAGGCGGAAGCAGAAGTAACTACTGCTGAATAGAATAAGTAGATAATAATAATAGTAAAGTTTAGAGAGGATAAAACAAAATGGCTCACAAGAAAGGTACGGGTAGTACTCGTAACGGTCGCGATTCTAATTCCAAACGACTTGGTGTAAAACGCTATGGCGGACAAGAAGTAAAAGCAGGAAGCATTCTGGTACGTCAAAGAGGTACTAGCGTACACCCTGGTAACAATGTTGGTCGCGGTAAAGACGACACTCTATATTCTTTGATTCACGGTGTAGTTAAGTTTGAATATAGAAAAAGAGGACAAAAGAAAGTAAGCGTTTATCCCGTTGCTGAAGGTGCAGCGTAAACGCCTCAGTCAATCAAAATTATTTGATTAAAATTGAAGCATTCATCTAAATTTAGGTGGGTGCTTTTATTATTAACTGATGTTACGCACTAATTAATCTGCTAAGGCTGGTCAAAGGGGAAGGGGTAAAGTAATTTGAGCATTCCCTTGCGGAAAAGTGCGGTCTTGGGGGTTTCCCCCATGAGCAACTTTTTCAAGACGCGCCTTACGGCGATATTATCCCACGCAGATGGAACGCGGGGTCTCGAATTTAAAGGGTTTATTGAATCATTTTTCTAGTTACTAAATACTAAATAGGGTTTGCTGAAAAAGGTGGAAACACTTGTCAAAAAAGAACTTGAAGCTGATTAAGTACTATTCAAATCCAGGAAAAACTGGGATAATTGCTCAAAACCCTTGCACCTTTGGCTGGAAATGTATAGAAATACAAA
>NZ_JBZNBU010000056.1:0-8704 GCF_058530065.1 Waterburya sp.
AGCGATCGGGATTAGCGTGATCTTGGCGGTATCTTCTTCGATGTTTTTGGCTTTAACGGTGATTCCTGCTTTGACCGCAAAGTTTCAAAGAAAAGGAAAATTTCAGACTAGATCTTGGTTAGATCGGGGTATTTCTATTCCCGTCTTGAAACAATGGTATGGCAATTCGGTTAATTGGACTACCAGCAAACCAGTATTGGGAATTATTCTGGCTTTATTATTACCAGTCTTTGGTTTCATACAAGCGGGGAGTTTGGCACAACAATTCTTTCCCGCAGCCGATCGCGATCAATTACAAATACAGATAGAATTACCCGCATCTGGCGCGATCGCTCGAACCGAATCCGTTGCTTTGCAGATACGCGATCGCTTGATTGATAATTCCACCATAGATGACGTTCATTGGTTTATCGGTCGCAGCGCGCCCAGGTTTTATTACAACATAGTGGGAGGAAGGGATAGAGAGGCTAATTTTGCTCAAGCGATCGTCCAGTTAAAAGAGATTGCCACTAGCAATTTAGTAGAAGAGTTACAAACAGATTTAGACCGCAATTTCCCCAATGCCAGAATTTTAGTACGTCAGTTAGAACAAGGACCTCCCTTCGACGCGCCCATTGAAATGCGAATTTTGGGCAATGATATTAACGTACTCCAGCAGCTAGGAGAACAAGCTAGAAATATTTTGATCCAACAGCCCGAAATTACCCATGCCCGCGCTAGTTTGGATGAAGTGCGACCCCAATTAAAATTTGAACTAGACGAAGAAAAAGCTCGTTTGGCTGGTTTAGAGCGCAATGGGATCGCCCGACAGTTAAATAGTAGTTTGGATGGCAATACGGGGGGGACAATTCTCGAAGCTACGGAAGAATTACCCGTCAGAGTTAGGCTGGCTAAAGACCAACGAAACGGAGTTAACAGTTTGAATGGCTTGGATTTATTGTCTGCCAATACTTCAGGATCTATACCCCTTTCTTCTTTAGGCAAAGTTACCCTAGAACCAGAACTTGCTAAAATCACCCACTACAACGGACAGAGAGTAAATACCGTTCAAGGTTTCCTCAAAGCGGGAACATTACCTGCGGAGGTATTAAAAGAGTTTCAACAAAAATTAGACAATGCGGAGTTTAAACTGCCTAGTGGCTATAGCTATCAGTTTGGGGGAGAAGCCGAAGAAAAAAATAATGCGATCGGCGGTTTGATTGCTACAGTGGGAGTCTTAGCAGTGATTACCATTGCTACCTTAGTCTTGTCATTAGGTTCGTTTCGTTTGGCAGCAGTTATCGGTGCAGTTGCGATCGCCTCTATTGGTTTGGGACTGTTTTCGATCTGGCTGTTTGGCTATCCCTTCGGTTTCAATCCAATTATCGGCACTGTAGGTTTAATTGGAGTAGCAATCAACGATTCGATCGTGGTTATGGCGGCAATTCAACAAGATCCTACCGCCAAGTTAGGAAATATTAAAGCAATTCGCCAAGTAGTCATGGATTCAACCCGTCATGTCATCGCTACTACTTTAACTACCGCCTTTGGTTTTGTACCTTTATTATTAGGTGGTGGCGAATTTTGGCCTCCCCTAGCAATCGCGATCGCGGGAGGAGTTTTAGGAGCTACCTTGCTGGCGTTGTATTTAGTTCCTTCAGCTTATTTGTTATTAATTAAAATCGACAAAAAGAAAATTGCCTTCCATCGAGCAAAATCTAATTTATTGAAAAATTATTAATATGGCTTGATCTTCCATAACTTTTAGATCTAGTTTCTTGATAAATCAGAAATAAAACTTAGAGAACTCTGGGAGATTGCAACACACTTGCCAATAACAGAATCCAAGGCAGTTTTAGATTGGGAATAAATTTGGCGTATTTTTCCAACGAAATCCCAATCATCATCATAATTTCTAGCTGTTTTTTCTCCCGTCAGACAGTTAACAACTCCTCTCCCCTAACTAGAAACAATCAATAAATTATCGCTATGGCGGTCGAAACCTACAGACTCCAAACCACCAACAGTAATCGTAGTTTTTAGTTGCCAAAGATTGGGTGGGGGTTCAATTTTTAGTTTTAATAGTTTCTCTTTTTAAGTGGGTTTAAATGTTCGTACATAGTATCAGTACTGAAATTTAAAGCGATCGCTTTTTTTGAATACTTGTATTCGATTCTAATTGTTCGGCGATCGATTTATGCTTAATTTGGGCAAAATCATACTGACAATTAGCTATTTTTCGTGGAAATATGCCCGTTTATACGACTTCTGAAGCAAGCTTTGCCAAAATTCGTCAGAAATTAATTAAGCGATCACTTTTAAACTCGTCAATCTTATTAATATTCCTCTTAGGGGTGGAAACATGGAGATATTATACTCAAGGAGTAGTAGAATTTAGTAACATTATTATCGGAATTTTTGTTACGAGTGTTTTATCGGCGATCGCTATTAATAAAGCTCTTAAAGAACAAAAAGAAATTTGGAATTCTGTAGAAATCAAATTAGAAGAAGATTATATATCTCGACAACAACTTCGCATTCCAGAGGTGATAATTAATCGAGAAGAAATCATCGCTATTCAAGAATCGAAGCAGGGTTTATCTATTATCTCGCAAGATAAAACTCGTTCTTTATTAATTACCGTTGAATTGAATCGAGCCGACTACTTAGAAATAAAGGATTTCTTATCAAACTGGATTGAAATAAAACCTTTGTCTACAACTCAAAAAGCTAAAAACTTTTCTATAGTTGCCTTGTATTCAATTTTGTTTGTTGGTCTAATTTTTTCTCCCTAAAATCAGTCTCAACAAACAGATCAATCTGGGTAAAATTTTTAAGATTGAATCTTTAATTAACTGTTTTACGAAAATTCATTAAAGCGATCGCTTTATCTTCCATTCCTTCTAGATAGAGTTTATTTTTTCTGTCAACGAGAATAAATACTTAGTCAATAAGCGGTGTGACCCCGCGTCGTCCGAAGGCGCAAGGGAATGCGCACCGAAGAAACTAGTCTATTTTATTAAGTTAAATTAATGATAATTTTCAACAACTGCTAAATATCTTGTCTCAAATAGCTTGCAAAGATTATAAACAAAATATAAAAATAAAAGTAAGAAAATAACTCATCATACTTTTATTTTGTTGTTGATATAGTCAATAATTTATCATGGCTTTGTACCCTAGTAAACTCGTAAGCAAATTCTCAATAAGAGACTTAATATTTATTTACTTATTTATTCTTAATATTTTGAATTAAATCAAAAAATACCCAATAGAGATCGAACTATTATTTATAAATCAAAAATAAAACTCAAAGAACTCTAGGAGATTGCAACATACTTCCTAATAACAAAATCCAAGGCAGTTTTAAATTAGGAATAAACTTGGCATATTTTTCCAAACTAGGGAAAGTATAGGGTAGAAGGAAACGCAAAGATCGCATGGAAACGGGACGATTGCCGTCGCGATCAACTAAATTATATCTTTCGGCTAATTCTGCCACGATGTGCATTTTCCCCGTATATTGCATGATATTAGGATCGCTAGCTAGGGCTGCGATCGCTCTACCCGTCAGTAAAGGGCTTTCCCAGTTATAACCATTCGCCCAAACAGCATCACCCTCGCTGGATTGAGCAAAATCTTGAATTTGTTCCGTACCGACAATTCCAGGATAGATAGAAACAGAAGCAATATTATCTGGTTTCAATTCTACTGCCATATCCGCTGCCAGGCGATCGCAAGCGGATTTACCCGCCCCATAAGCCGCCCCAAAGATATAAGATAAACCGCCCCAAGAAGAAATCGTACAGATAATTCCGCCCCCAGTTTCGCTCATCAATCTAGCAGCATAAATACTGGCTACATAATGACTCCGCAAGCCTACATTATTGATTGCATCCCAAAGATCTGGTTCGGCTTGCCAAAAAGGTTTGCCATAGGCATCCCTAATTGCTTTTACCCCTGAAAAAACATTATTAACCAGCAAATCTAATTTGCCTGTTTCTGTTTTAATGCGATCGAATAAAGCTTTTACTTGCTCGTCATCTGCATGATCGACTTGTACGGGAATACATTCACCCCCCACGGCTGCGATTTCGGCTTGAGTTTCCATCAGACTCCCCGATAATTCGTTATCTGAAGATTCTAAACTTCGCCCTGTGATATATACCGTCGCCCCAGCTTCCCCCAAACCGACTGCGATTCCTTTGCCGACTCCTCTGGTTGCACCCGTTACCAATACTACTTTTCCCTTCAAGTCGGACATAATTCTTCTCTAATTTCTCAATACTTATATAGTTTAGTTCTAAAGATTAGTTTCTCTCCCAGTCACCTCGTCACCCAGTCACCCTAAGTCTACGAAAAGGGCGTATCATAGCATTTATTACGGCACGGTGATAGTAAATGCAGAAACAAAGAGCCTATATTATTTTAATTTTGGCATTGGTCGCAGCAGCGATCGCGATCTTAACGACAATTCCGCCCCAATTGGGTTTGGATCTGCGCGGAGGGGCGCAATTAACCATTCAAGTAAACCCTACCAAAGAACAACCCGACGTTAAACCCACTGCTGAAGATGTAGTGGCAGTACAGCGAGTTTTGGAAAATCGCATTAATGAATTTGGGGTATCTGAAACCACAGTACAAACCATTGGGGAAGACAAAATCTTAATTCAGCTACCAGGGGAAAGCCAACCTGAAGAAGCAGAAAGACGTTTAAAAGGAACGGCTAAATTAGAATTTAAAGAGCAAAGACAGGGTACTGAAGGGGATTTTATTGCCGAATCTCAAGTTAACCGACAGTTACAGGCACAGAGAGATTACTTTAACGAACAGGAGCAAAGTCCAGAAAACACCGCACAGTTAGCAGAAATTAACGAATCCTTGGCTAAATCCAACGAGGCAATCTCCAAACTGTTTGACTCGGTAGATTTAACGGGAACTAACCTTACCGATGCTCGCCCTCAACCCGATGCGACGGGGCTACGTTATGAAGTAGCTATTAATTTTGATGGGGAAGGTGGCAGAAAATTCGCCGAACTTACTAAGAATTTAGCAGGTACGGGGCGCAGTATTGGTATCTTTTTAGACGATGACTTGATTAGTTCTCCTGTAGTGGGGGTAGAATTTGCCGATACTGGTATTGCTGGCGGTAGAGCCGTAATTACAGGGAATTTTGACTTTGAAGGTGCTAACGATCTGGCAATTCAAATCAAAGGTGGTTCGTTACCCTTCCCCGTTTCAGTGGTGGAAAATCGTACTGTAGGTGCGACTCTGGGACAAGATAGTATTCGTCGCAGTATTATTGCCGCCTGTGTTGGTTTGGCTTTAGTTTTAATCTTTATGGTGGTTTACTATCGTTTGCCAGGCTTAATTGCCGATGGAGCATTAATTGTCTACGCTTTGCTCACCTTGGCTTGTTATGCCCTAGTGGGAGTGACTTTAACTTTACCTGGCATCGCTGGGTTTATTTTGAGTATTGGTATGGCGGTAGATGCTAACGTGCTAATCTTCGAGCGTACGAGGGAAGAATTACGGGCGGGAAAAACTCTCTATCGTTCTGTAGAATCGGGATTTTTTAGAGCATTTTCTAGTATTTTAGACAGTAATGTCACCACCGCGATCGCTTGTGTGGCTTTGTTGTGGTTGGGTTCTGGTTTAGTAAAAGGTTTTGCCGTAACTCTCTTGATTGGCGTATTGGTCAGTATGTTTACTGCCGTTACCTGTAGCCGAACTTTAATGCTTTTGGTAGTACTCAGTTTGCCCAAAGTCAGACAAAGCCCAGAGTTATTTTGTCCCAATCTTAATGTCAGCAAGCAATAGTTTAGTTAATTTATGAAATTTAGCATTACAAGCAAACGCAATTTATGGTGGGGGATTTCAGGACTAGCGATCGCTGCCAGCATTGCGATGATGGTTTTTTCTTTCACCACCCTCAACGCCCCGATCCGCCCTGGTATTGACTTTATTGGCGGAACGCGAGTTCAAATCGCCAGAGACTGTAGTGTCGCGGGCAATTGTGACAGTCCGATAGATACCGCAGAAGTGAGAAATGTTTTAGACGCTCAAGAGTTGGGCGGTAGTAGCATCCAGCTATTGGGAGAAGACAAGCAAATTCTTTCGGTGAGAACGGAAAATATTGATGGCGATCGCCGTAGTGAATTGTTAACTTCTTTAGGAGAAGCGATCGGCAAATTTGACGATAAAACCGTACAAATAGATTCTGTAGGACCTACTATTGGGGAAGAATTGTTTGTTTCAGGAATTTTAGCCCTATTAGTGGCTTTTTTTGGGATTATTGTTTATCTCAGCATTCGCTTCCAATTTGACTATGCCTTATTTGCGATCGCAGCCTTGTTTCATGATGTAATTATTACCGCAGGTATTTTCTCTTTATTAGGATTGACAATCGGTATTGAAGCCGACAGTCTATTTTTAGTATCTTTACTGACGATTATTGGTTTTTCCGTTAACGATACTGTAGTTATTTACGATCGCATCCGCGAAAATATTACCGCCAATCCAGAAAAAACCATTAATGAAGTTGTAGACAATGCGGTCAACCAAACTTTAGGGCGATCGATTAACACTACCCTGACGACTTTGCTACCCTTGATGGGTATTTTCTTGTTTGGCGGACAAACCCTCAAATTTTTCGCTCTAGCTTTAATTATTGGTTTCTTATTGGGTGCTTATTCTAGTATCTGTATTGCCAGTACTCTTTTAGCTTGGTGGAGAAATGGCAAAGGAAATAATCCCGCACCTATTGCCGATACACCAGTTTCAGAGTAGAAGAGATGGGTAAGTAGTGGAGTAATAAACTCAAGTGAGCAAACAAGATTCCGATTTTCAGCAAAAAGTTACCAAATTGTATCAACTATCAATCTACGGTCGTTGGTTGGTGGTAATAGCTAGTTGGCTGACTTTCGGAGTCTATGCCCTTTGGAGTTTGCGGGAAGAAATTGCTATTGCTTTAGATTATTTCACCTGGGCAGCAGTTTATTATGGGTTGCATTTTAATTTCATACCCACCCTCTGCTTGGCTTTTTGTATTGGCATGACGACTTCGGTGCTAGTGTGGCAAAGTCGCAATCTAATTTGGGGTTTGCCCGCCATCGAAAAACACAGGTTAGAAAGAAAAGTTAAAAAAATAATTGCTCAAGGCGATCGCCATCCCCTGTGGAAATGGATTAAATAACTCCTAAGAATCAAATTAGTCTGCGGAGGTTGGGAAAGGTCTAAACCACAGAAGTGACAGAAAAGGGATAATATTGCGATCGCCCGATAACTAACGAACAAAGATTAAAGCAATTCCACCAAGAGAAACGAGCGCGCCTAAAATTGCCCGCCAACTAATCTTTTCCCCTTGTAATGCCACTATGGGTAAAATAAATAAAGGACTGGTAGCTAAAAAGGTTTGAGCGATTCCTGTAGGAGCAAATTTAAGCGATATTTGCTGTAGCCAAATACCGAGATAAGTACCCATAATCGCTGCAACTGCAATTATGCCGAAGCTAGATATTGATTGTTTCTGAGTTATTATTTTCTGCTGTCGGTCAAACTTGAAGCACAACAAACAAATTACAATAATCGTTCCTCCAACTAAACGGATTAAACTACTAGTTAACGGATCGATATCCGATTGAATCAGGGCAAAACGAGAAACAACCGCTCCCAAAGCTTGAGCGATCGCAGCCAAAATTCCCCAGATAATACCTCGTCGAGAAATACTCAAATTATTATTAGGATTGCGCTCGCTAATTACCCAAGCAATACCAATCCCCGCGAGCAAAATACCGCACCAAGCAAGATAGCTGAGTCGTTCGCCAATAAATAAAAATGCTAGTAAGCCACCTATGGGGGGAGAAGCAGTTTCCAACAATAAAGTACGTCTCGCACCCAAGCTATTTAAAGCAGAGAAATAGGCAGTATCTCCCAAGCCAATACCGATAACACCACTGAGGGATAGCAAGGCAATAGTTAAAAGAGAGATATCGCTAAAAGTTGCTTGTTGCAGGATTAACGTTAAAACAATTAAAGCGATCGCAATTATTCCTTTGTATAAATTTAACTGGAGAGGCGGTATTTTTAAGCCTAGATGACCGTATACTACCGAAGAAATTGCCCAGAGTAATGCAGCAGTTAGGGCAGCTAGTTCCCCTAAATAATTATTCTTAATGAATAGCAAAAGTGATTATTTATAAATTGTTTGGATGGAAATAATTATAAATCTCTTGAGCCAAGGCTTGACCGATACCAGGAACTTCCGTCAATTTATCTACATTGGCTTCCCGTATATAGTCAATGGAATGAAAATGAGCTAACAGTTGCTTCTGACGTTGAAATCCCAAACCAGGAATCTCCGACAGGCGAGATCTTCTACTACTTTTCAATCTTTGCTGACGATGGAAGCTGACGGCAAAACGGTGCGACTCATCCCTCACTCTCCTCAATAGTTGAACTCCTGGTTGTTCTGGATCGGTATCTAAAGGTTGAGATTCTCCTGGCAGAAAAATTTCTTCTCTTTTTTTTGCCAAACTAACTACTTTGACAGCTTCTAATAAATCCATTGCCTGCAATACTTTTACCACCGCCGAAAGTTGTCCCTTACCCCCATCGATCATGATTAAATCGGGAAAATCTGGCTCTTGGGTAATATTTTCCCGATTATTTTGATATTTGCGGAAGCGACGACCCAAAACTTCTGCCATACTGGCAAAATCATCAG
>NZ_JBZNBU010000057.1:0-6718 GCF_058530065.1 Waterburya sp.
CCAAACAAAGCTGTAGGGTTTTGAGCCTGGAGTAAGAAATATTCAATTAAATGACTGGTAGTAGTCTTGCCATTTGTCCCCGTAACTCCCACCATCCCTAGTTTATTAGCGGGATAATCGTGAAACGCTGCTGCGATCGCGCTACACATAGCAGTCATATCTTCTGCTTGAATGACGCAAGCTTCTGGGGAAGGAGGATGTTTTTCCGCTGCTTGAGGAGTCACCACTGCTGCGATCGCCCCTTGTCCTACGGCACTTTGCCAGAATTCCCCGCCATCAACTCTCGTTCCTGGCATTCCGATAAATAAGTCTCCTGGTTGGCAGCCATGAGAATTAGTACAGACTCGATTGACTTCCATTTCTAAAGCGGAATGTTCTGGTTGAGGAAGGTCTACTTTGGCTAATAGTTCGCGCAGCTTCATCATAATATCTATTTCAGGTAGGGGAATGAACTCTACTATATTTTGAACATTTTTTAGCTTGCAATTATTAAATTATTCTGTAACATTTGTTCTAATTTAGCGACAGAGGCTCTAGGAGATAGTCGGGGCAAAGGCTTTTCGCGATCGGGTAATTGTTGACACAAAACGGGAATTTCATATTGATAGGCAGCAAACCAATCTTCGCGAGTATTGATATTTCGTATTTCTAATTGGAATTCGATATTACTAACCAAATCTAATTTTTCTTGCAATCCTTCGCAAAGATGACATCCTGGTTTGCTATATAAGATTAGCCGCATAGTTATCAAAAAAAGACGATTAATGTTTTTATTTCTTGACTTAAAGCATAAGTTTAAGTTTAGTTTAAATAAATAGTATTTTAAAAATTTCTCTTGAGGTGTGTTGCGATTCTCATGTTAATGCATTACCGACAAGACCTCGATTTTTGTCGATTGTTAATTGTGTGTACCTTATTAATTAGAGAAATGCTGTATTCCTTCAACTCTTAACCAAGGGATAAATCGAGCCTACTGTTGTCTTAATCAAAATCCTAGAAACTATTAAGTTGATGTAGTTTCTGGTGTTAAAGGTTGGCTAATATTAAGGCGATAGAGGTTAAAGATTTAACTAAGAGTTTTAAAGACAATTTAGCTTTAGACAAGGTAAGTTTTTCTGCCACCGAAGGAGAGATGCTAGCTTTGGTTGGCGCGTCTGGTTCGGGTAAATCCACTTTATTGCGCAATCTTAACGGTTTGCATTTAGGAGATGGTGGGGTAGTAAAAATCTTTGATAGTCCTTTGCAAAGTGATGGTAAGTACCATTCTCATATTCGCCGTTTGCGGAGTCAGATCGGGTTTATCTTTCAACAGTTTAATTTAGTCGATCGCTTGAGTGCCTTAGATAATGTCTTAATCGGTAACTTATCGCGGGTATCCCTGTCGCGATCGCTTTTCCATCAGTTTTCCCAACCCGAAAAAGCCAGGGCGTTAGCCGCATTAGAACGAGTCGGTATCCTCGAAAGGGCATATCAGCGGGCTTCTAATCTTTCTGGCGGACAACAACAGAGAGTTGCGATCGCTCGTTGTTTGGTACAGGGGGCAAAAATTATCTTGGCAGACGAACCAATTGCTTCTTTAGATCCAGAGTCTGCCCGCAAGGTGATGGAATTGCTTTGTGAGTTAAATCAAGAAGGCATCACCGTAGTTACTTCTCTCCACCAAGTACAAATGGTCAGACGCTATTTCCCCCGTGCGGTTGCCCTGCGGGATGGCAGAGTCATGTTTGATGGTGCGGTAGAAGCATTAAACGATCGCAAGCTGACCGATATTTATGGTTCGGCAGTCGAAGAGTTAGTTCTACAAGGACACGGCGAATTCGATAACTCTAAGGATCTGTTAACCAAAGTGAAAACTAGAAACTACTAATTTTTATTGATAATTATTTTTCTAATCTGATGAAAAGACGTTCTTTTATTAAAACTGCTTCAGTATTTGCTGGTTCTCTGGCAGCCACTAAATTACTATCCAATTCTGCCCAAGCGCAAGATCTTAAAGAGCTTAATTTTGGGATTATTTCTACCGAATCTCAGGCAAACCAAAAGCCAATTTGGGAACCTTTTATTGCAGCCATGTCGGAAGAGATTGGTATGCCCGTCAAAGCTTTCTATGCTACCCAATATGCAGGAGTAATCGAAGCAATGCGTTTCGGACAAGTGCAACTAGCTTGGTATGGGGGAAAATCTTACATTGAAGCTAATAAAATTGCCGATGCCGAGGTATTCGCTCAAACTGTTAATTCTGACGGTACTAAGGGCTATTTTTCTCATTTAATTATGAACAAAAATCACCCGAAGCTAGAAGAAGCCAAACAGCTTGGAGGAGATAAGTTTGTCATTCAGAATGCCCCCGATCTGACCTTTGCCTTTAACGAGACTAATTCCACTTCTGGCTATTTAGTTCCCAGCTACTACGTCTTCGCTCAAAATAGCGTTAATCCCAAAGAAGCTTTCAGACGCTTGGTATTTTCAGGCAATCACGAGGCAACTGCTTTAGCCATAGCAAACAGTCAAGTAGATGTAGCTACCAACAATAGCGAATCTTTAAGTCGTTTAGAAAAAACCAATCCTCAAGCTAGAGAAAATATTGAAGTAGTCTGGACATCAGTATTAATTCCCAGCGATCCTGTCGCTTGGCGTGCTGATTTACCCGAAGATCTTAAAGCTAAAGTCAAAAACTTCTTTTATAACTACAAAGATCCTGCTGTATTAGAACCCTTAGAATGGGCTGGGTTCGATCCTGCTACCGATAATGTTTGGAATCCCATTCGCGAACTAGATATCGGCGAAAAAATACTAGCAATTCAAGCTAACGATGATATCTCCCAAGAGGATAAAGATAAGCAAATCGCCGAATTAAACAAACAATTGGAAGCAATTAAGTAAATAGACAATGGACAATGGATAATTGACAACGATTTGTAATTGTTAATTGTCCATTATCAATTGTCAATTAAATTTGTTATTAATCAAAATGAACTCCGAACTTCAGACAAACAACCTAAATATCAATAACGGAATGTCCGATTCTGTATTGGAAATGCTAGCCAAAGAAAAGAAAACAGTAACGACTGGCAGGGTTGTTTTTTTGATTGCAACTATTGTTATTTTAATTTTCTCTTTTATTCAAAGCGAACTAAATTTTCCTCTACTGTTGCAACGGGGGGGAAACATGGTGGAATATACCAAGTCCTATTTTCCTCCCGACTTTTCTTTCTGGAAAACCTATTTAGAAGATACTTTAATTACTGTCTCGATGGGTATTTGGGGAACGTTGTTAGCTTCAATTGTGGCAATTCCCCTATCAGTTTTAGCTTCCGAAAACGTCTGTCCTGTTTGGGTAGTCCAACCTACTAGAAGAATACTCGATGCAATGCGAGCAATTAATGAAATAGTCTTTGCCTTAGTATTTGTGGTAGCAGTCGGTTTAGGACCTTTTGCGGGGGTAATGGCACTATTTGTCCATACTACTGGGGCTTTGGGTAAGCTGTTTTCTGAAGCAGTAGAGGCGATCGAACCTGGGCAGGTAGAAGGAGTCAGGGCAACGGGTGCGAGTAAGATTCAAGAGATTATTTACGGCATTATTCCTCAAGTAATTCCCCTCTGGACTTCTTTTGCTTTATATCGTTTTGAATCTAATGTGCGTTCGGCTTCTGTGTTAGGTATTGTCGGTGCGGGAGGTATTGGGGTATCTCTCTATCAAAGTTTTCAGTCTTTCGACTACGGTAAAGTCTGCGCGATTTTAATCATTCTGATTCTGGCAACTACAATTATCGATACGATTTCGGCTAAGTTACGTAATTCCTTGGTTTAGACAACTGACAATGCCGTAAAAATAAAAGTATAGAGCGATACAAGCGATCGCTCTTTTTAATAGAATTGATTTAAGATCGAGCGACACATTATTCAAACTACAATACGGCGATCGATAAATCCTGGCTACAATCTAAAATAACTAATACTTAGTCTATTTCCCAACTGAGGTAACTATGTTGCACGATCTCACCGTTCAAAACTATCGTTGCTTTGAAGATT
Source organism: Waterburya sp. (assembly GCF_058530065.1). Classification (NCBI taxonomy): domain Bacteria; kingdom Bacillati; phylum Cyanobacteriota; class Cyanophyceae; order Pleurocapsales; family Pleurocapsaceae; genus Waterburya; species Waterburya sp. The sequence continues at coordinate 4,033 of NZ_JBZNBU010000057.1, forward strand.
TCCATATTGATGGTTTGGAACGAGTTAATCTTTTTGTGGGAAATAATAATAGTGGTAAGACTAGTTTATTGGAAACTTTATATTTACTATCTAATTCTAATGCATATGCTTCATTAATTAATATAATGCTAATGCGACAAGAAGCCAAATATATTCCTTCATCTGTTTATAACAAATCTCAAATTATTATATTGGAATCTATAGATGATTTATTTCATGAGAATATACACAAACTAATATCTATAGAAGGAAAAGCTTGCAAGAAAAACAATAAAAGCTCAATCAAAATCTTTACAAAAATTGCTAAAACAAAGCGATTTAACACGGGAGATCTAAAAGTTGAAAAAAATAATGTTAATACTCCTCATTTAACAGAAGAATATACATATAAATTAGATGAAGATAATAAAATTATATTTAAAGCATCTAAATTAAAACAAAAAGATGAACTTGTTTATTTTATATCTAATCCTCGAAAAAATATCTCACGGTTAAAAGAGATATGGGAGAAAATATATTTAACAGAGAAAGAAGAGAAAGTTGTCAAGCAATTGCAACTAATAGACCCAACAATAATTAGAATTGGTTTTTATTATGATGAATTTCATTCAAGCGTTAGATTCAAAGTCAAGAACAAAGATAAACCTGTTCCCTTGAGTAGTATGGGTGATGGAATGTATCGTTTTCTCTTGTTAAGCTTAACCATAGTAACAGCAGAAAATGGCGTTTTGTTGGTAGATGAAATAGAAACAGGATTACATTATGAAGCACAAACGGATATGTGGCGTTTGATTTTGGAAACTGCTAAAGAATTAAACGTACAGGTATTTGCTACTACTCATAGTTGGGATTGTATTGCTGCTTTTCAAGAAGCATTATCGCAAGTGGAAGATAAATCGATTGGTAAGTTATTTCGTTTGGATAATAAATATGGCAATATTCGAGCAGTTGAATATAATGCGGAAGATCTAGATATTGCAGTACGCAATAGTATTGAGGTTCGTTAATGCCTAAAGCTAGAAAACCGAAAGCAAAACCTCAACAATTGCTAGTAGAAGGAAAAAACGATCGCCATGTTATCTGGGCATTATGTCAAAAATACCAAGTACCTGAAACTTTTTCGGTAGAGATTGTAGCGTATGACGATCGCCAACAAGAAACTCAAGGCATTGAAGAATTGTTAGCCAGTTTGCCAATAAAATTAAAAGAAGAAAATTTGCAAACTTTGGGAATAGTAGTCGATGCGGATTTTGATGCGATCGCAAGATGGCAATCAGTAATTAGTAAACTTCAAGAATTTGGCTATCAAAATATTCCTAAAGCACCTGTTAAAGATGGCTGGATCGATCTTCAATTGGAAAAGCCTAAGATTGGCGTGTGGTTGATGCCTAATAATCAACTACCAGGGATGTTAGAAGATTTTGTCAAATATTTAATTCCTGTAGAAGATAAATTGCAAGAAAAGGTTGAAGCAATTCTACAAGAGATTGAAACAGAACAACTTAATCCTTATTCTTTAACCCATCATCAAAAAGCTTTTATCTATACTTGGCTAGCTTGGCAGAAAAAACCAGGTATGCCTATGGGACAAGCAATTACAGCGAAAGCTTTATCTTACAATAGTCCTAAAGTGGAAGTTTTTATTAATTGGCTTAATAGATTGTTTGAATATGGTTAAAATGCGCTCGCCTTTCTGTAACAATCGCTTTTCCCTTTTCCCAACTTTAGCAGACTAATTTGTTTTTTGGAAGTTAAGATATTTGACTCGAACCGTCTTCACTGACAGGCAGGAATTGAGAGCAAACTCGATAAAAATGCTTGCATCCTCGTAATAAGCAAAAAGCAGAGATCAATAATACTTGGGGATTCAAAATAACAGTAACATCGCGAGCATTGGCAGAGATCGCCCCTAAAATTATCAGATAAATTAGAAGACAGAAAAAATAGCGGGGAAAATCCATTGGCCAGCTACCACTTTTCCCGCCTAAATAGCGATATAATGTATACTGAATAGAGCGAACTAAAATACTGCTCAATAGCAAAATCAAACCAGCCATGTTAGCAGATAATAAGATTAAAAAGCCGCAATAACGAAAAGCTTGGAGCAAAAAATAAAGCCAAACTCTACTTTGTTTATTAATATAATTGTAAATATAAAATAAGACTCTTAAAGCCACTAAAAAAAACATCCAATAGGTTAATTCGCGAGAAACCCATGATAAGTCGATACTATATTGATGGGCTAAAAAATTGAGAGGTAGTTTTGCTGCCAATTGCTCTTGGGCTAGAGTCAAAATGCCCAAAGTAGACAAACCCAAAGACCACAACCAAGGTTGCCAAAATCCAAAGGATATTTCGCCAGACTTATAAGTATAGGAAAGGATTGCCTTATCTTCAAATTTCTCCCCCACTAGGTCGTTCTCGATATATCCTAGTTCGTAAATGCACCAGAATGACATTTGTAATAAAAACAAACCAAGTGCGCTTAAAAAAGGATGGGAACTAGAATAGGCAAAAGACAACAAAATAATCAGAAAATCTTCTCCAATAATGTTGTTTAAGAAATATTTTTTATCTGGTCTTTTTACTTTTTCAGAATAAAAAAGTGGTATATAAATTTTCACTTTAAGTCTAAAAATATTGATGCTTGAATAAATGCAGTCTACTAGATTTCTATTGGTCTGGC
>NZ_JBZNBU010000058.1:0-17991 GCF_058530065.1 Waterburya sp.
AAAAGTTGACGGCACTCCATACTCGGATGCAAGCTCCGAGTCCGTGCCTCCTCATGGGGGAGAGCCAAGGGGCTGACACCTGAATTTATTTCAGGTGCTTGAAAGCCCCGCCCAAGACCGCACTTTTCCGCAAGGGAACGCTTCCCTCCCGTAGGGCTATCAGCTATCCTCTAACTAATAACTAATAACTGATAACTAATAACTAGATAGATAAACCTAGTTTTAAGCCAAATGCAGCATGAACGACCATAATAATTAAGGCTACGCTACCAACATAAGCATGAATGGTTCTCGCAGTTGCTTTATTACCAATAAATCCTGTAGCAGCAATTAGAGCATTAACTGTTAACAAAGAAATTACGATCGTACCTGTAATAAAGTGGCGACTTTCTAAAATAGGTTGTCCTTGCATTACCAAAGACAAAATTCCACCCGTGTAGCCCAACACTAAAAAGACATACATCAATGGAGCAATTTTACGGTGATCGGCTTTATTTTTAATTGCTACTTCACTATTGGTAGTTGCCAAAGTTCTACCACGCCATCCTGCTAGGGCAGCAGCACCACCCATTACAAAGGCTACTGTTGCCATCATTAAAGGATGTCCCCAGTGGTTAAACTAAGCCTCTTTGTCACCAAAGAGACTCGTCTGCAAAACCGTGCGTGAGACTTTAGCCTCACACGGCTCCTCGTCGATATGGTGATTGACATTCATACATCCGTATTGTGGTAAATCGTTGTCCCAAAACCATTTTCCTTCTAGGAATTTAGAGGAGTGTTGTCTTAGAACTTTTCCGTAATTTTTAGCTGCTCTTTGGATATTGATTTTCTTTATATCCTGAGCAGTTTTGATGTCGTGACAGTGTTTGTGCAGTAGTTGGAGATTATTATATGAATTGCCTCCGCCCAGTGCTGTGGCTATTATGTGGTCTACTTGCCAGATATCTCCATCTTTGAAGTGGTTCTTACAGTAGTTGCAGATACCTTTTTGCTTTTGTAGCAATTTTGCTTCGCTTCCTTTGACTTCTGGGTGTCTACCTAGCCTTTTTGACCAATAGATTTTATCTCCATCGTAAGGGCTTCTATCTCCTTTGACTTTGACGTATCTGTTGATTGTGGGTGTCCAATCGTGATAAAGAAGATGGATAAAGTTGCCATCATTTATCTTGTCGAAGAATACCCAATTATTTCCATTGTGGTGTTTCCAATATTTCTCAACTCGCCAAGTTGTTCCTTTATTCTTATGTCTTCTTTTTGCCCAACGGAATAATCTTCTAAATAGAAGATGGTCTAATTTACGGAAACTAGGGTGGCTCTGTGCTAAAGAGAAATATTTCGTCCAACCTCTGATGATGGGGTTTAGACGAGCTATTAACGCTCTAGCAGGAGCAGCATTATGCTTAGTGATAATGTCCGCTAATTTTTTATAGTGGTTAAGAACTGCTTTCTTACTAGGTCTGGTTCTAGTGTAGAACCCTAGTGTTTCCCCACCAGATTGTCTGGCGGATCTGTGTTTACTTACTGAATATTGACGTATATTGAACCCTAGAAAATCGAACCCTGGTTTTTTACCTTCATGTTCGTACAAGGTATGAACGATTTGGGTCTTAGAGGGTTTTAGTTCTAATCCTATTGTTTTTAGCCAATTTTCAGTTACTTCCTTACATCTTTCCAAGATACTAAGTTCTGGATGGAGAATGGCGAAATCATCTGCATATCTAACTACACATAACGCACTAATCTTATCTCTCTTTGCCATGCTTTGCCCGTTTGGATATTTTTGAGGAATCGTACAAACCAATTCGTTTAGTTTTTCCTCTAATCCATGTAAGGCAATATTGGCTAGTAAAGGACTAATAGCTCCACCTTGGGGTACTCCTTGATGGGTTTTTTGGAAGTTGTGATTATCTAACACCCCTGCTTTTAACCATGCCTTTATTTGGCGACGGATACAGGGTATAGTGTTTATTTTCTTAAGCAGTTCTTCATGATTGATACGGTCAAAGCAGCTAGCTATATCAGCATCCAACACATACTTGGGTTTTTTGCTAATAGAACTGTAAATTGCTGTAATCGCATCGTAAGCAGACCTTCCAGGTCTGAATCCATAAGAATTTGGTTCAAATTTGGCTTCCCATTCTGGCTCTAGTGCTAGTTTGACGAGATATTGCTTGATTCTTTCTTGAATCGTTGGAATGCCTAAAGGTCTTTGTTCATCTCTACCTGGCTTTGGAATCCATACTCTACGCACAGGTTTGCACTTGTTTGAGAGTTTAATGTCCATTGCGGCTTTGATTCTTTGCTTGGGATGTAAGATTTTCTTGCCATCAATTCCAGCAGTTTTCTTGCCTTGGTTTTCCTGCGTAATCCGTCTAGTTGATAAAAGTTTTCCAGATTGGGATTTAATTAAGATTTTTTGGAGTCCACGAACTGTCTTGACATCACCACGTTTAGATGCTCTATAGATGCGTTTTTGTAACTTGTACACACGACGGTTTACCTCTTTCCAGCATATATCTTGCCAATATAATTTATCTTCTGGTGTTGGTATATCGTTTTCCCATTTCATCCTCAAGTTTCCTTGGGCTTTGAACATTTTCATTACTACTAATACCTCTATATTCCATATCTACGTGAGTCCGTCAGCATATCCTTGGCATTACCCAAGGCATTCGCTTCTGACTCAATCCCGCCCCCAAGTTGCCTATATTGCTATAGATTTTGCATCTTGGTTGATTACTCAAAGTATCGACCTACTCTGAGAGCAATCCTGGGGGTTAACTCGTTCCCAATATTCATTTTGTTCTAGACTTAGAACCCTAAAATTCTACCGTGTCATCTTGTGGGTACGGGGATACTTACACCAACATATAAGCTCCCACTTAAAATAAGTAATCGTCATACTTATTCCTTATGACATTGGCAATATTTTTGCCTCCTGCGTATCAGCCATTTCGCAAGGTCGAACTGACGATAGTTTTAAACTTAGGTTCGCTTTCGCTGTTCTTATCTAGACTGCTAGAAGAAGTCACCATAGTTGGCTAATAGCTTATCTCCATTCCATCCAGCTTCAGGGATTGAAGACCACTCTCTACCCTGTGGATGTGCTGTCACGTTTGTACCTAACGGGTTGGATTTTCACCAACATGAATATTGAGTTATCAAGGTTCTTACTCTATAATTAGAGTAAATTTATCCTTGTGCCTAATCCTCCCTATGCCTTGTGTGGCATGGTTTCTAGGCAACGAGTCGCACGACGATTGGTTCTGGCGTACCTAGAGTGTTAAACCAATCTGCTATGGGTTCTAGGGATGCTCTTAAGTTACTCATTCTCCTCTCTTATTTGCTTGACGCTTAACTAAACTTCATAAGTCTACTTATAACTATACATATTTGGTAGTTCAGATCTACATCTCTGACAAGAAAAACCAAAATCCATAATTTTGAAAAATTGAGAGTACAATGCGAACGTATATATTCTCTCTATTGCTTTAAGCTCAAAACCGCAATAACCATGACAGGTTTTCACTCTGGCAAAAAGCCCCTCGGACAGATTTTAATTGAAGCAGGAGTTATTTCTATTAGCCAAATAGAAATCGCCTTACAAGAGCAAAAATATAACGATTTGAGAATTGGTGAAATATTAGTTTTACACGGTTGGATCGAGCAACCTACAGTAGATTTTTTTGCCGAACGATGGTTAAAGTTACATGAAGAAAAGAAACAACCTTTAGCCTATTATTTTCAAGAAGCTGGATTGCTCAATAAAGAACAAATTAATGCCATTCTTAGATTGCAACAAATTAAACGGCATAAGATAAGGTTTCATCGTTTGGCAGTAGAACAAGGCTATCTGAAACGAATCACTGTAGATTGCTTTATTGCTCATATTTTAAATAAGCAAGATTCTAATTCCAAGGTATTAGCGAAAGTTTATGAAATGTTGGAGCGTTATACCAACCAAGAAAAAGATTTCTCAAATATTGATTTGCCAAAAGCACCATTAATGGGAGTGAGTTTCAAAGGTATAAAATTAGATAATTGTAATCTTAAAAAAGCAGATTTACTGCGGGCAGATTTAAGCAATTCAACTATAATCCAGGGAAATTTAGAAGAAGCCAATTTAAGCAAGACTACTTTGACCAAAGTAAATTTTCAAGGGGCATTATTAACTAAGGCAAATTTCCGCGATAGTCATTTAGAACAAGCTAATTTTAGTTCGGCAATATTAGAAAAAGCTGATTTTAGAGGGGCATATTTAGCAGGAGCAAATTTTTCAGGAGCGCAGTTAAAAGGTGCGATGTTACCCTTACACTATGGTTATAAAGTTTTTTATGATCGCAATACTTCTTTCGATCGCGACTTCGATCCGCAATTTATGGGCTGGAAATTAGTCTAAGAGACTGTTTATCAACAAAATATATAGTCATTCCTAATAAGAACCATACGAAAATATGTACTAATTATTGCTCCCTAATCCCTAACCCCTAATCCCTAATCCCCCGAACAAATTACTGAGATAGTACGGAAATTAATTAGAACGACTATAAAGGTGAGGGATGACTGGGAGACGAGGAGACTGGGAGATATTATCCCGCTTGACGGCTTGCACCACAGGCACTTCCTTCGGTCGCCCTCGTATGGGGGGACTGGGAGAAGATATTGCTTAGTTTATTCTTGAGGCAAATTTTTGATAAATCCTCTGATACCAAGCTGATTTTTGTCGATTATTATTTAACATTCATTTTACAAACAGTCTCTAAACAAAAAGCCCAACCATAGCATATACATAAAATCTATCGAGCGATCGCGATCGCATCAATATTACTGCAATCTTTTTAAAATTGAATAAAGAAATTTAATATTCATTTTTTAAGTAAAAAAAATATGAAAGATAACACTGTAGCAGTAATGGGCTATCCTAATAAACCTAATAAATATAGATTTAATAGTAATCGAAAAACTAAGAGTAATTCTAATTATAAAAGTAATAAAAATCAATAAAAGAAACTAGTTTAATTATTAACAATAAACCCTTTGACTTAATCAACGAATCAAAGGGTTTTTAGCTGTCTGCGCTTCATCGATCGGGAAATTGATTAGATGGAGAAATAAATAAATCAATATATTTTCAGCGATCGCTTTTCAAAACTTATCTCGCTGCTTCCTGCCTGCTTCAAACTTAATTCCAGTCTAGATGAAGTAATGTTGCTGCAATTAATAAAAAAATCTAATAAAATTCCTGCGAGTTAAAGTTTTGCGGTAGATCTACTAAATACAAGTTGAATTTTGGTAGTATTTATGACCGAGCAAAAATATATTCTCTCTCTAGATTTAGGCACTACAGGAAATCGGGCGATTTTATTCGATCGCAGGGGAGATGTTGTCGGTCAAGCCTATCAAGAGCATACTCAATATTACCCTCAGCCTGGCTGGTTGGAACACGATGCCATGGAAATTTGGGGGGATGTAAAGGAGGTCATTGCTAAAGTAATTAGCGAAGAGCGGACAAAAATAAGGGAAATAGCTGCTATTGGCTTAACAGTACAGCGAGAAACTTGTTTGCTCTGGGATAAGACCACTGGCGAACCTCTACACCAAGCAATTGTCTGGCAAGATCGACGTACCGCAGATATGTGCGATCGCTTGAAAGGAGAAGGCAAAGCCGAATTAATTCAACAAAAAACTGGTTTGGTTTTAGATGCTTATTTTTCGGCGACTAAATTAGCTTGGTTAATTGATTGGGTTAAGACTAATAAACCAGATCTTAATTGGGATAATGTCTTAGCTGGAACGATCGATACCTGGGTGTTATGGAATTTAACTGGCAAGGAAGTTCACGCCACCGATGTTAGTAATGCCAGCCGTACTATGTTGATGAATTTGGATACGGGAAATTGGGATGATTCTTTACTAGAGTTATTTCAAATTCCCCGTCAAATTATGCCCGAAATTAAACCCAGTTTGGGAGAATTTGGTCATAGCAGTGTTGATATTTTAGGGGAGAAAATTCCGATTGCTGCGATTTTTGGCGATCAACAAGCAGCTTTATTCGCTCATGGTTGCGATCGCCCTGGCTTGTTAAAATGCACTTACGGTACGGGTAGTTTTCTGGTGGCTCAAACTGGCACGGAAGTAACGCGATCGCAAAACCAACTCCTTTCTACCGTAGCTTGGAGTACTAAAGAACAAACTAACTATGCCCTAGAAGGGGCTATCTTTACCACTGGTGCAGCAATTCAATGGTTGCGAGATGGCTTAAAGTTAATTACTTCGGCAGCAGAAACCGAAGCTCTGTGCCAGAGTGTAGACAATACCGATGGCGTTTATTTTGTCCCTGCCCTTAGTGGCTTGGGCGCACCGCACTGGGATATGAAAGCTCGCGGTGCATTTTTAGGCATTACTGGCGGAGTACAAAGAGAACATATGGTACGAGCGGTTTTAGAAGCGATCGCTTACCAAGTGAAAGAAGTTGTGGATGCGGTCAATCAAGATAGTAGTAATCCTGTTTCTCTGCTCAAAATAGACGGTGGTGCAGCGCAAAATAACTTTTTGATGCAATTCCAGGCAGATGCTTTAGGAGTACCCTTAGAACGCCCTGTAGTTTTGGATGCAACCGCTCAAGGTGCTGCCTTCGGTGCTGGGTTGGCTATCGGTTTTTGGGATAGCTATGCTCAATTAATTGGCGATCGCAAAATAGATCGAGTTTTTGAACCAGGGGAAGGACAAGATTTAGCCCAAAATAATTTTATTATGTGGTCAAAAGCTGTAACTAGAGCTAAAAATTGGATTGAGTAAAATATCATTACTTAAAATAAAAAGTAAATATAAACATCAAGAAAAAAATGTCGAGCAGCGATCGCCAAATTACCAATTCTGATTGTATTGTTGTCGGTGGAGGAATTACGGGGCTAATTACTGCTAATATCTTGCAGGGTAAAGGAATTAAGGTTGCAGTATTAGATAAAGGAAGAGGAATTGGCGGGCGTTTGGCAACTCGTCGAGTCAAACTTGACGATTCTATTGAGGGAGTGTTTGACTATGGGGCGCAATATTTCAGCGTGAAAAATCCTCATTTTCAAACTTGGGTAGATGATTGGTTAAAAAATGGCGCGATCGAAGAATGGTGTCGAGGATTTAAAGAAACAGATGGTAAACCCCGTTACCGTGGGGTTGGCGGTACTCGTAACATTGCCAAGTATTTAGCCCAAGATTTGCTAGTTCGTACCCAAACAAAAGTACAAGAAGTCAGCTACGATAAAAAATGGCTAGTAGAAACAGAAGTTGGGGAACAATATCAAGGAGATATGTTGGTCATGACTCCTCCCATTCCTCAAACTTTAGATTTATTGGATGCTTCTTTCATCGCCGTACCTTTAGAGGTTAGATTCTCTCTGGAAAAAATTGAATATCATAGTTGTATTGCGGTTTTAGCTCTATTAGAAAAACCCAGTAAAATTCCCGCTCCTGGGGGTATGAGTCTGGAAGATGAAGCTTTAATTTGGTTGGCAGACAACCATCAAAAAGGTATTTCTCCTGAGGGTTATGCTGTTACCCTTCATGCTACCCCCCAGTTTAGCGATGAATATTGGGACGCTGACGATGCAGAGATTGCTTATAAATTAATTACCGCAGCAGCCGATTATTTAGATTCTCCTGTAATTAAATATCAGATACATCGCTGGCGTTATAGTTTGCCTAAAACTGCTTATAACGAACCCTGTTTGACTTTATTAGAATTACCTCTAGTATTGGCGGGAGATGCTTTTGTCTCTCCTAACATAGAAGGGGCGGTGATTTCAGGGATGGCTGCGGGAAATGCGATCGCCAGACGTTTTGGAGTTTAGTTTAGGTGATTACCGTAGGCTCATCTCTTTGAGTGTATTCTTTGATTTGAGCGATTTCTTGAGCAATATCGATTAGAGGTTTCAACGCTACTTGAGTTTCTAAATCGTGCTTGCTAGGATCGGGTTCGTAACTTTCGACATATAGTCTGAGAGTCGCCCCTTTAGTACCAGTACCAGAAAGACGGAAGATAATTCTCGAACCATCGGTAAAACCGATACGAATACCTTGATTTTTACTGACGCTATTATCTACAGGATCTTCATAACTAAAGTCGTCGGCATATTCAACTTCGTAGTCGCCGAATTTTTCTCCAGCCATGCTGCCAACCATACCCCGTAGGCGTTCCATTAGTTCTGTCGCTCTAGCTTTATCCACTGCTTCATAGTCGTGACGGGAATAGTAGTTACGCCCATAAGTTTTCCAGTGATCTTTGACTACAGCTTCTACAGACTCGCCTTTAACTGCCAAAATATTTAACCAGAATAATACCGCCCAAAGTCCATCTTTTTCCCGAACATGATTAGAACCAGTCCCAAAACTTTCTTCACCGCAAAGAGTAGCTTTATCTGCATCGAGTAAATTACCGAAGAATTTCCAACCAGTAGGAGTTTCATAACAGTTGATGTTGAGCTTTTCTGCCACTCGATCCACTGCAGCACTAGTAGGCATACTACGAGCAACTCCAGATAAACCATCTTTATAACCAGGTACTAAAGTGGCGTTAGCGGTTAATACTGCCAAACTATCGCTAGGAGTAACAAAAAAGTTGTTGCCCAAAATCATATTGCGATCGCCATCTCCATCGGAAGCCGCACCAAAATCGGGGGCATTGCTGCCAAACATAATTTCTACCAAGTCATGAGCATAAACTAAGTTAGGATCGGGGTGTCCGCCACCAAAGTCTTCTAAGGGTACTCCATTTTGGACTGTTCCCGACTCTGCACCCAAACGCTTTTCAAAAATTTCTTTGGCATAAGTACCAGTTACCGCGTGCATCGAATCGATACAGAGTTTAAAGTCATGTTTAATTAACTGGCGGATACTTTCAAAATCAAATAAAGATTCCATCAAACGGGCATAAGGCTCGACAGGATCGATTACCTCAACGCTCATTTCTCCTAAACGAGTGACGGTTAGCTTATCTAGGTTAATATCTTCTGCCTCTAAAATTTTGTAGCTGTCAATAACTTTGGAGCGATCGTAAATAGCCTCGGTAACTTTTTCGGGAGCAGGCCCACCACTAGTAATATTGTACTTGATACCGAAGTCACCGTCAGGACCTCCTGGGTTGTGACTGGCAGAAAGGATAATCCCTCCATAGGCTTTATACTGGCGAATGATTGCCGAAGCAGCAGGGGTAGACATAATCCCGCCTTTGCCCACCAAAATGCGACCGATACCATTAGCAGCAGCCATTTTCATAATGGTTTGAATTGCTTCGCGATTGTAATAACGACCATCTCCACCCAGAACAATTGTCTGACCTTCACAGCCATCTAGGGAATCAAAAATAGACTGAACGAAATTTTCTAAATAGTGGGGTTTTTGAAAAACAGTAACAGATTTACGCAGTCCTGATGTTCCTGGCTTTTGATCCGAAAAAGGAGTTGTGGAAACAGTATTTATGTTCATGAAAGTATCTAAGAATAGAGCTTTAATTACCGTAGATTGAAACTACATACCCCTAATTGCATCACTATCAGCGGATAGGTTGCAGTCTACTGCATTACGAAAAATGTAGTAAACATGAGGAAAATATAAAATTAATTTTACAGGTCGGTAGTAATTCTCAGATCCTCAAGCAGTAACAAACTGTTAATTAAAGGGAGGAGAGTACATCAAACCGCCATCTTTCCATAACGCATTTTGTCCCCTTTCCAAATCAAAAGGCTGACCGATGTTGCGATCGTAGATTTCTCCATAATTACCAACGTGCTGGATAATTCTTAAGGAGAAGTCATCGCTCAATCCTATTTGAGAACCCAAGTTGCTGTTTTTACCTAAAAAATTACTTATCTCTGAGTTTTGACTATTTTTGTGGAGACTCAAGTTAGCGGAATTAATATTCAATTCTTCAGCTTGAATCAGAGTAAAAGTTATCCACTTAATCGCATCAAACCATTGAGAATCTTGGTGTAATACCGCAGGGGCTAGAGGTTCGCGAGCAATTTTCTGGGGTAAGATAACGTGGTGACTGGGGTTGGCAAGTAATATTTTGCGGGTTATTAATTGAGATGTATCCCCTGCAATTCCTTGACAGCGATCGTATTCGTAGGCATCGTATAGTGCTTCTTTTTCTGACTCCACAACAGGAGTATAGTCGATTTGGTTTTGGGTCATATAGTCGGGAAGGTTATCGTAACTGGTAGTTCCTTCCTCAACGCAAATGGACTTACCTTCAAGATCCTGGATATTTTCGATCTTACTATCTCGCTTGACCATAATTCCTTGGGAATCATAGTATAAAACTGGGGTAAATTCGATGTTTGTTTTAGTATCGCGACTGAGGGTTTTGGTAGTATTGCGACTGAGAAGATCGATTTCCCCCGACTGAAGTGCGGTAAATCTTTCTTCTCGATTTAATTCGCGAAATTCAACTTTTTCGGGGTCGTTAAACAACGCAGAGGCTACCGCCCGACAAAAATCAACATCTAACCCTGCATATTTGCCATTAAAATCGACGAAACTAAATCCAGGTACTTCTCCACTAACACCACAAATTAGATACCCTCTTGCCTTTACTTTATCTAGATGGCTGCCATTGTCATGATATGAATTAGCAATATTAGCTTGGGTGCTTTGACCGCTACAACCACTGAGAGAGGTTAATAGAATTGCCATGGAAAACAGAAATTTGGGCTTTATTTTTTTTACTATTTCTCGAACCATAGATAGCAAACTATTATTTGATTGAGATTTTTTAAACAGAGAATTATTAATAATATATACGGTAATTATTACTAAAAACCATGAAGAATCAATTAACTAATAATATTTTCTTAAACAGATCCTAATAAAAGCTTTCTTTTGGGCTGATAGACTGCCAGATGAATTTTAAAATACAGGCAAAGTTGGAGTGAAAGTCAATCTAATAAATAGTCACGCAAGTTTTCCCCATCACTACCCAAAAAATCTAAAAGTTCTCCCTACATTGACTTTGTTCTCTTGCTCCTCAAATTTAAGATAATGCAGTATCTAAAAAATCGCAATCTTATTGCCGTATCAAGAGGATTATTAGAAATTGATACTCTTTCTCGTAGTACCAAATCTGATTTAGAACAGCTGCAATTATCTTTAGTTATTCCCACTTATAATGAGCGCAAAAATCTAGAACAACTAATCTCAAATTTGGTGGCAATTTTAGATCAAAATATCCCCCAAAAATACGAATTGATTATTGTTGATGATAACAGTATAGATCGCACGTGCGAACTAGCTTTAAATCTAGCTGCTAGGTATTCTCAAATTAGGGTAATGAGTCGCCAGCAGGAAAAAGGACTAGCGACGGCGATAATTAGAGGCTGGCAAAGTGCTAAAAGCGAAATTTTAGCCGTTATTGATGCGGATCTCCAGCATCCTCCCGAAATCTTAGTAGAACTCTGGCAAGAGATGAAAAAAGGGGCAGATATTGCGATCGCCAGTCGTCATGTAGCAGGGGGTGGCGTAAGTCAATGGAATGTTGTGCGTCGCTTTCTGTCGCGGGGGGCGCAAATGCTGGGCTTACTAATTTTACCAGAAGTGTTAGGACGGATTAGCGATCCCATGAGCGGTTACTTTATGGTGCGTCGCGATGCTATAGCGGGGAAAACTTTAAAGCCTTTAGGTTATAAAATCCTCATCGAAATTATGGCGCGGGGTAATATTCGCTGGATTGCGGAAGTGGGCTATGTTTTTCGGGAAAGGAAAACAGGAGAAAGTAAAGTCACCTATCGGCAATATTGGGCTTATATTCGCCATCTAATCCGCTTGCGTTGGGATTTGTGGCAGATCGAACGTTTGGTTCGTTTTGCTATTTCTGGGATGAGTGGAGTATTGGTGAATATGACAATTCTTTATTTATTAAGAGAATATCTCGGTTTGGGTTTAACTCGCAGTGCAATTATAGCGGGAGAATTGGCAATTATTAATAATTTTTATTGGAACGATCGCTGGACTTTTAGAGATATATCTGCAAAGCAAAAAGGTAAGGGAAAGAAATTTAAAAGATTGCTCAAGTTTAACTTGATTTGTTTTTCTGGATTGATGCTCAATGTCTTGATTATTAATCTGCTTTACAATCTATTTTATTTTAATGAATACCTGGCAAATATAATGGCGATCGCTTTAGTTACCTTCTGGAATTTTTGGTTTAATCTTAAACTTAATTGGCGTACGAGCGATCGTTAGTTGTTAGTTGTTAGTTGTTAGTTGTTAGTTGTTAGTTGTTATCAATTGTCCATTGTCCATTGTCCATTGTTTGCTGCTAATTTGTCCTTGCCAGATATTTAATAAATTTTGGACGCTATTGTCCCAGCTATATTCTTTAACGGAAAGTTTGGCTTTTTCTCCCATTTCTGTTCTTAAATCTGGATCTTCTACTAAGGTTTTTAATTTAGTAATAAAATCGGTAATATTTCCCGAACGATATAAAAAACCGTTGCTGCCATGACGAATATTTTCCACTACTCCTCCAGATTGGGGGGCAATAACGGGAATTCCTGCGGCAAATGCTTCTAAAATAGTTAAGCCTCTAGTTTCCTTCTCGGAAGTAGTAACGTGAAAATCGCAATTTATCAGGAGGGCGGGAACATTTTCTGGTGCAACTCTGCCTAGTAAATAAACGTGAGGAGCTAACTTATTTAATTTAGTTGCTATTTCTTCTCCCATAGGACCATCTCCCGCCACAATTATTGCTACCTTGTTTAAATCGATCTGTTCTCCTAAATGTTCAAAGGCATTTAGAGTAAAATCCCAACCTTTATCGGGATACAATCGTCCTAGAAATACTATTTTAACTAGCTTGTCTGCCTCTGGAATATTGTAGTGCGATCGCCAAAAGTCTGGTTTAATTAGGTTATCTGTAAAGCTACTGGCATCAAAGCTAAGTAAATTGCCGTAATGGCTATTTTTAATCCCTAAACTGATTATTTTTTTCTGGGTTATCTTACTAGATACTAAAGTTAAATCATAGGAATTGTAGACCCAGGTAATTAATTTTGTTAGTAAAAATTTGATTAAGCTAAAGATAGGTTTAGGTAAAGGAAAATAATCTGCTAAATAATCTAAAAAATTGGTACGAAAAAAAGCAATACAGGGAATATTTACTTGTTTGGCATATTTAACTCCTGCTAATCTCCAGAAACCCACAAATAATCTTTCTGGTTCGTCTACATGAATAATATCTGGTTTAAACTCATTTAATTCTTGGATAACCGTTTGATAAGCACTTCGATTAACATTGGGTTCGTAATCTAAGCCCACAAAAGAATTGCTGCTCAAATTAATAACTCTAACCCCTGATAATATATCCCCCGTATAATCTCGCCAATGGGGATAATCTTGAGCCAGACTACTATAGTCGGGACAAAACAAAATAACTTGGTGTCCTAGTTTACTTAATATTTTTAATCTTTGTAGTCCGCTTACAGTTACGCCATCAATAATAGGAAGAAAACAAGAAGTAATAATGGCAATTTTCACGATTAAGACTTTATTTCACAGAAGTTTAAACATTACCAAAATAAAGAATCGAGATAAAAAATAGTTTAAGCTTTGGCTATGAATTACTTTATTTATCATTAAGTTAACTGACTCTTAAACTAAACAATTGAGTTTTTTAACTTCTACTATTAAACTCATCCATAATATATAAATACTTTTCAGAGTGAAAAGTTCTAAATGGTGTATGAGGAGTTAAGTCAAAATAATGGTGCGTATTTCGTCTGATTTTTCTAAAACTGCACTACAAATAGCCATAGTATTAGTTTTTCTCAGCCTCAGACTACTACTAGATAGTAATATGAGCGGATCTGTCTGGAATGAAGTGGATGTTTTGCCCCTAGCCAAGCAATTTGTCGATCCCAATTGGATACCCCATGATTGGTATCTCAATTTAGAAAGTGGTTATAGATATTTATTTCAAACTATCTTTGGTCAAGCGATCGCTCGTATTGGTTTTTTGGCTACTTCAATTTTAGGTCGCTTGTTGTGCTATTTACTCATTGCCTGGGGTTTAGTTCTCCTAGGAAAAAGACTGGGCTTAAACCTCACTTATCTTTTATTGGCAACGGTACTACTTACCTATCAAGGATCTCTGCAAGGAGCGATCGCGGGAGAATGGTTTGTGGGCGGTTTGGAAGCTAAAGCCGTAGCTTATGGTTTGATTTTCATTGCTCTGCCCTTAATCTTGTCCAGAAGCTATTTTTCTGCTCTACTGTTATTAGGATTGGCTACTTCCTTTCACGTTTTAGTCGGGGGTTGGGCTTTTTTAACCTTTTTGGGCTGGTTGTGCCTCGATCCTCGAAAGCGACTCTTCATTTTAGGAAAAAAAATTTGGTTGCTGGCAGTAGTATATATAGCAGCAAGTGCCTTTGCCATTCCTGCAACGGTAAAACAATTATTTACTGCTTCCCCACCAGGAAATATTTCCCCTTCCTTTATCTATGTTTTTCTACGACTTCCCCACCACTTAAATCCTTTGGTGTGGCATCCTTTACTATGGCTGAGACTGGGAATCTACCTTGTCATTTGGTTACTGTGTGCCTTTTCCTTAAAAAAATCTGCCGCGCTGGCAGGTTGGCAACCAGAAGACTGCGCCCGTTGGGAATTAACCGAATTTACCGCTATTAGTTTAATTCCGTTCGTGTTAGGCATGGCAATTGCCCCTTTCGACAGTCAGGGAAATTGGTTGCAATATTATCCTTTTCGTTTTGGGGACACAATGTTACCTTTAGCGACCTATTTATTGGCTGCTTGTAGTTTGCAAACTAAGTTATCCCTCCAAAAACATCAATACAGACTAATCTCCATCGTTCTATTAAGTTCTATTTTTTTTACCCAAGGATCTTTCTTCAGTCAAAGAGCGATCGCATCCCAAAACTTTCCTACCCAACAACAAGATGTCGATCCCCAATGGAAGTTGATGAGCAATTGGATTAAAGAAAATACCCCCCAAGATGCGATTATCATCTCCCACCCTTGGAAACTAGCCAACTTCACTTGGATGACTCAAAGGGCGACAGTAGTCAAACTAAAAATGTTTCCCCAAACCAAAAGCGCGATCGTCGAATATTACCATCGTTTAAACGATCTCAGTGGGGGAAACCTAGCTAAAATTTATTTTGGCGACGAGGAATTAGACCAAGTACAAATCGTTAAAGCCATCAGTGCGGGATTTTCTAACTTGGATACGATTCGAGTACGAGAATTAATGAATAAATATCAAGCAGATTTTTTCTTAACGGAAGTCGAACAAAAATTAAATTTACCCATAGTTAGCGTTAAATATCCTTACATTCTTTATGGCAAAGTTCCCTACAATTAAAAAGGGAGAGATCAGATCGCCGAATAAAAATCCCACGCCCCACATCTCACCTCATATAGAGCTACAGGAGTAGTTAACATTATGGCTATAGCAACTATTAATCCCGCTACAGGAAAAACCCTGAAAACTTTTACTCCCCTCACCGATACTGAAATCGAAGTAAAATTGGCTTTGGCTGAGTCTACCTATCAGAAATATCGTCAAACTAGTTTTGCACAACGTAGTGAGTGGCTAACCAATGCAGCAGAGATCCTCGAAACTGAAGCAGCAGAATTTGCCCGCATCATGACTTTAGAAATGGGCAAAACTTATCAAAGTGCGATCGCCGAAGTCAAAAAATGCGCTCTAGTCTGCCGTTTTTACAGCGAAAAAGCCCCCGAATTTTTATCTCAGGTATCGATTGACAGCGATGCCAGTCATAGCTATGTGGCATATCAACCCCTGGGCGTAATTTTAGCGGTAATGCCCTGGAATTTTCCTTTTTGGCAAGTATTTCGTTTTGCTGCCCCTACCCTGATGGCGGGCAATGTAGGCATTCTCAAACACGCTTCTAACGTACCTCAATGCGCTCTGGCGATCGCCGATATTTTGGCTCGTGCTGGTTTCCCCTCAGGAGCATTTCAAACTTTGTTGATCGGTGCTAGTCAAGTCAAATCTATCGTGGAAGACGATCGCGTCAAAGCTGCTACCCTAACGGGAAGCGAGCCAGCAGGGGCGGCTTTAGCCTCCGTTGCGGGAGAACAAATTAAAAAAGTAGTTTTAGAATTAGGCGGAAGCGATCCTTTTATCGTCTTAGCCAGTGCCAACTTAGAAGAAGCCGTCGAAGTAGGAGTTAAAGCGAGAATGCTCAACAACGGTCAATCTTGTATTGCTGCCAAACGCTTTATCGTTCAAGACAGTATTTACGATCGCTTTGAATCTTTGTTAGTTGAAAAATTTAAAGCCCTAAAAATAGGCGATCCCATGGCAGAAGCTACCGATATTGGCCCTTTGGCTACTGCTACAATTCGGGATGAATTAGACCAACAGGTAAAACAGGCTGTCGATAAAGGAGCAAAAATCTTATTCGGCGGTCAAGCCATTACCGACTTACCTGGGAACTACTATCAGCCCACAATCTTGACCCAAATTCCTCTTGATTCCCCCACTGCTAAAGAAGAGTTTTTTGGCCCTGTGGCATTGCTTTTTAGAGTCCCAGACTTAGATGCTGCGATCGCCCTAGCTAACGATACTCCTTTTGGTTTGGGTGCTAGCTGCTGGACGAATAACCCCCAAGAAATCGACCGAGCGATCGCCGAGATTGAAGCTGGAGCGGTGTTTATTAATGGCATGGTCAAGTCCGATCCTCGTCTGCCTTTTGGTGGCATCAGGCGATCGGGTTACGGTAGAGAGTTGAGTATTCAAGGAATTCAAGAATTTGTCAACATTAAAACCGTGTGGATTAAATAAAACTCAAACTGGGGATGAAACAAGGATAGATTAAATTTGCTTAACTCAAGTTAATAATAATCGGCAGAATCCAGCTAAATTAGCCGAATTAAAGTTAATTTTTGTAAAGTATAATTGCGATAGATTGAATTATCTGGCTTGATAAGAGTAGCTAATAATTTTAAAATTGATGCCTTTTCTGTTCCTGATACGACAAAAGAATGGGAAATTAGCAATCTAAATGAAAATTTTCCTTAGTTGCCGCCAAAAATCTGGAGAAAACTGAGTTCCTCTGGAATACTCTGGCTTAAGCTCTTTAAATAAAGTAACTACTTTGTTAAAGAGAGATTATCAATAATTATTATCTTTGACAAACCATCCTTTTAGTCTCACTTGTAGGAGTCAATAACCCCATGCAAATGCTTAAAAACGTATTTAATTCTAAAAGCAAATACTACTTAGAATTAGATGAATCAGCAGAATCTCAACCCATCCAAGCAGCAGCCAAAACTGCTAAACAGGTTAGCCAAACCGTACAAGAAACAGCCACAGAAGTCTTAGAATCCAAACCTGTAGCTAAAGTAGTAGAAACTGCCAATCAAACTAAAGATGTAGCTCAGGAAAAACTTGAAGCTGTAACTAAAACTGAAACAGCTAAACCCCAAGCCAAAACCAAAGGTAAGGCGAGTAAAGCTGACAAGCCTCAAAAACCAGCTAAGGTTTCTCCCCAAGCAGCAGGTGCATCATCTTTCGAGCCTCCATTTTGGGTCGCAGCCATGTACGGTAATAATAATGCTAAAGTCAATAGTGATGGCACTGGGGCAGAGCAAACTTTTGCGACAGACAATTTAATGCCTACTATTAGTAAATATCGTCGCCGTCCTGGGCCTAGCCTCAACAATTTTAAAGAGATGGCTAACAAGGCTAAGACTCCCAAGGGCTAAAAAAAACAGCTAAAAAATTCAAGTAAATCGATCCCTTAACGGAAGAATTATCTTCATACCTAGAAGTAATCTTCCGTTTCTAATTTTAAAGAACTAAATTTTGCACACTTAATTAATCGCCACAATTAGGATTGCTATAACTTTGTCCCTCTTTCAGATAAGATAAAAGTTGCCGCTTTTTAAACCAAAGCGTTTAATCTATTGAAAAAAAATTCTTTTGGTATATTAAACGTTCTAAGCCAGCATTAA
>NZ_JBZNBU010000059.1:0-14691 GCF_058530065.1 Waterburya sp.
CTCTTTTTTTTTTTTGCATTTTTTGTTGGTAAAAATACCGAATGAATCGGTTTTTGGTCAAAATATTAAGTATAATCATCGTCTTTTTTTGTACTTTATACTATAAAAATAGTGGAAATGCTGTTGTCTCTAATAGAGGGTAAATCTAAGCTTAAAAAGTATCTAAAAAAATTGATTTAGATTAAAGACTTATTAGCTTTTACATATTATATTGCTCTCTATCTAGGAATAAATTAATGACAACTTGCGTTAATAAAAATATTAAATTAGATAGCCTCCATTTATTTCATCAGTATCAAAAAAATCAATTGGCTGATATTAGGAATAAGATTATGGAGTTGAATTTTGGATTAGTTAAAAAAGAAGCCTATCATTGGATGAATCAATGTAATGAGAGTTACGAGGATTTATTACAAGTAGGTTCGATAGGATTAATTAGAGCGATCGAACGTTTTAATGTAGAGAAAGGAAATGCTTTTAGTTCCTTTGCAATTCCTTATATTAGAGGAGAAATTCAACATTATTTAAGAGATAAAAGTTGTACTCTCAGAATCCCTCGTCGTTGGTTAGAATTAAGACAGCAATCAGTTTCTTTTGTCAGGAATTTTAGGGAAGAGTATCACCGTCAACCCACTAATCTAGAAATATCTAAATTTTTAGAAGTATCTCCCAAAGAATGGCAAGATATAAAACTAGCTTATCAAAATCGCAAACCTCTTAGTTTGGATATTTCTGTTAATAATGATGTAGAAACCCAAATGAGTTTGGGGGATTTAGTTGCCGATCCTAAGTGTCGTAGTTTTCATTTAGTTTATGAAGATAAAGTACGCTTACAGCAAGCTTTAGGAGAATTGGAAGATCGGACGAGAAATGTTTTAGAATTTGTCTTTTTACACGATCTAACTCAAAAAGAAACAGCCAGAGTTTTAGGGATTAGTGTAGTAACTGTTTCTCGTCAACTGAAGAAAGGATTGAATTTACTCAAAAAATCGATGGCACAAGAAAATTCTTAGTTTTTTAAAACTAGCCGATCTCAAAATCCCCTGTTATGTTGGAGTTTAAAGTCAGACCTCACGAAATTTATTTTGATAGGTGGGATGTACTTAACTAAATTGTTTGGTTACATATTAATGAGGGTTCTTTGAGGAATCCTTGAATTATTATTATGAAGAAAACAGTATTATTGGTATTAACAATATTCATGGCTTCGGTAATGGGAGGATGTTCTTTCTTTTCCAATGCTAATGATGCTAAACAAGATCTCGAAGCAACAGCAAAAAAACCAATTCCAAACGTAAATTCACAATCAGGAAATCCAGAAAACTCGGAAAAAGCTCTAACGGAAGAAGAAGAATTTGCCGACTTGGAAGAAGAAAGCGAAGCTACCCAAACAATTGCAGGCTTAATTCCTGCAACAGATCCTGATAGTCGAGTTAGAAGTAGCGTTCGTGGCAGGCAAGATCCCTTTTCAGTAGTAACTTTGATTCCTGAAATTGAGATCGAACAAGAAGAAGAAAATCAGCCAGCTAGAAATATTAGTAATAGGACGAATAGAGAACGAAGTCGTATCAGTCAACAACCAAATACTCCAGATAGCTCATCTAACCCCATAGATGAATTTCGGACAAAATTGGCTCAAGAAGTAATTATTTTTGGACTTTATGAGTCTAATGGCAGAACTAAATTAATCGTTCGCGCTCCAGAAGAAGATCACAGTCGTTATGTGGAAGTAGGTCAATATTTATCTAACGGTCAAATATTAGTCAAAAGCATCGACTCCAATCATTTTCCTACTCCTTTAGTGATTTTAGAACAGGCTGGAGTGGAAATAGTGAAGGCAGTTGGAGAAAGTCCAGAAGATTCTAAAAAGCAAGCTAGTCTATTACCATCAGAGAACTGGGACAATTCAGCTTTAGTGTCCAATATTTCTTTAAATGTGAAAAATATTGAATAGTTGCTCGTAGTTTTAATTTGACAATATTAATCGGAGCGATCGCTTTTAAAATTTAGGCGATCGCTCTTTAAATATAAATATATAGTCATTTTGAATGGTGATTCTGATTTCAACCTGTTACTATCTCATACAACAGAAATATGCCGATACAATAGGAAATAATAAGTTTAAGACTATAGACTTAAAATTAGATAACCCATGAGTAAAAAAGCAGAACTATTAGAAGCGATCGCAGGGAAGAATCGCGGTTTACTAGCCAATGAGATTGATAATGTTCGAGTTCTTTCTGCCATTCAACAATTAGAAGACACCAATCCGACTAGAAAGCCTTTAGAAGCGAAAAATCTGCTTCAGGGAGACTGGCGTTTGCTCTACACTACCAGCAAAGGAATTTTAGGACTAGATCGTTTTCCTCTATTCAAGTTAGGACAAATTTATCAATGTATCCGCGTTTCCGAAGCGAAAGTTTATAATATTGCAGAAATTATGGGCATCCCCATGCTGGAAGGCTTGGTAAGCGTGGCGGCTACTTTTGAGCCAGTGTCAGAGAGTCGAATTAATGTGATTTTCGAGCGTTCTATAATTGGTTTGCAACGATTCTTTAGCTACAATACCCCAAAGAAATTTATTCAACAAATTGAGTCGGGGAAAAAGTTTCTTCCCTTCGATTTCAAGATAGATCGCGGAGAGCAAAAAGGCTGGTTGGAAATTACTTATCTCGATGAAGATATGAGAATTGGTCGGGGAAACGAAGGCAATGTGTTTGTTCTGACTAAAGAAACTTCTCTAGCTTAAAAGCTTAATATCAGCTTGGAGTATTATCCGTAAGTTTTGCAAGTCGGGAAAGTTTTACAATCAAAAGCAAACAATAAAGAATTTTTATTATGTTACGCAAGATTGTAATTCTATTGATGTCATTGTCGTTGTGCTGGACTACCATCGGTTGTTCTGGATCTTCAACTTCAATGCAGTCTCAACCCTCTTTTAATAATAATGCTAGCGTCCGTACTGCACCATCTTCAATCGCCGACGGCAAATATCCCATACAGCAAGCTACTTACGACGATTCCACTGGGGAATATAGGTTGATGCTACTCAATACTCCTGCAGGGACTTCTCCCGTGCTGCAAACCGCACAATTGCAGATGGCTCGTATTGACGAAGAAGCAGCAGCTAATGGTGAAAAAACCTACCTTGAGGTCAATAGCGGTCAACCCGTAATGTATTTAACCGAAGATTTTAAAATTGAATACGTTCATAACGTTACCGAAACTCAAACCAATCCTCAAACTGGCGAACCTCAAACAGTGGTAGTTCGTAGAGAATCTAATTTTTGGACTCCTTTTGCAGGTGCTTTAGCAGGGCAAGCGATCGGCAGTATGTTGTTCCGCCCTCAATATTATGTTCCCCCTGTATATCAACCAGGAGGTATTTTAACTGGTTATGGTGGTTATGGCAGCAGCTATTCTCAAGCAGTCAATCGCTACCAAGAACGCTACAATGCCCCTCCTGCAGCAGTTAGAAATCGTCGCACCCTAAGAACTACTGGTAGTTTGCGTAATGCTTCTAACAATAAATCTCGCCCATCTTTAAATAATAAAAGTCGTGCTACTGGTTCTGGAGTGGGTTCTAGCACTCTTCGTTCTTCAGGTAAATCAAAACAGTTCAAAAACCGAGGTGGCAGTTTTGGTAGCAGTTCTCGAATGAGAAAACCCAGTCGTAGTTTTGGCAGCAGAAGAAGAAGATAGTTCCAATTATTGATTGTTAGCTAGTAATTAGAATATAAACCAAAGCGATCGCCTTACCTTTAAAGCGATCGCTTTTATATAAATGAGAAAAGAGTTAATCTTAACTGCTCTATCTATGATTAGATTTACATTACAACTTTCTTAGCCAAGCCTAAAGCTCGCAATACTTGAATCGCCCACCAAGTAACGTCAATTTCCCACCAACGTTGACCAGCTTTAGCAACGTGAGGTCTGAAGTGATGGTTATTATGCCAACCTTCACCATAGGCGAGGATACCAACCCACCAAAGATTTAAAGAGCCGTCTTCACATTCAAAGTTTTTGTAACCCCAGAAGTGAGTCGCGCTGTTAACAAACCAAGTACAATGCCAAAGAGTTACCGCTCTGACAAAAATGCCGTAAACTACCCAAGACCAACCGCCAATAGCTAGAAGTCCTAAGCCAAGAGCAACTTGAACCCAGATGAAGTTTGTCTCCAACCAACGGTAGTAAGGATCTCTATTAGTACGAGGCGCATATCTTTTATAGCGATCGTAGCTGAAGTATTTTTCTTGTTTGTACATCAACCAACCCATGTGACTCCACCAGAAACCTTTTTTCGCGGAGTAAGGATCTTTCTCATTATCTTCAGTGTGAGCGTGATGTAGGTTATGTCCAGACACCCAAAAAATTGGACCGCCTTGTAAAGCTAATGCTCCGCAGGTAACTAAGACTCTCTCTAGCCATTTGGGTACTTCCAAACTGCGGTGAGTTAAAATGCGGTGATATGCCAAACAAATACCGATGCTACCAGTCAACCAGTGTAAAAACAAAGCTACGCCCAATCCCGACCAAGAGAAACAAAAGGGTGCTGCTACCAAAGCAATAACGTGGAATACGCTGAAGAAGAAAATATTAAACCAAGATAATTCTAGTTTTTCGGGTTTGCTTTGAGCCGATGGTTTTTCTTGGGGAGCAATTAATTGCTGTGTCATTACTGAATTTTTCCTAAAATAATTTTAAGTCTACAAAGCTAAAAATGTTTTCAGTTAGCTTTTCGATTACGCTCTTGTAAAACCAAGGGAACTAGAATTGTTAGTTAGTCATATTTTCACTTGGTTTGTTGGTGTAATCGGGAAAAAACACTTTTGCAAGTGCCACTTACAAAAGATACTTTAGCAAAATTCCTTAGAGAAGTGCAAGTAAAACTTGCATTTTTTTCTTAAAAAATCCTTAAAAAGCAATAAATGATTTAATTACAATAGAAAAAAGCAGTGTAATCGATAAAAATGCCGACTCCTCGAAAATCTACCAAAGCCCGATTGATTGAAGCAGCTTTGGACTTATTTGCCGAAAGAGGCGTTACTGAAACTACGACGAAAGCAGTTGCAGAACGCGCTCAAGTTAATGAAGTTACTTTATTTCGTAATTTTGGTAACAAGTACCGCTTGCTTTTGGCAGTATTAGAAGATTCGGCGGTATTTGCCAAGTTAGTTCATGCTTTGGTAGAAAAGGCGGATTCTAAAAGTAATGTGGCTGATTTTTTGCAAGAATATGCCCAAGAAAGCCTCAGAACCCTGGATAAAGCCCCTGACTTGGTTCGTTCGATTGTGGGGGAAGCGGGAAATTATCCCGTAGAAAATCGCTTGGCATTGGGTAAAGGATTGAGCGAAGCAAGTCGTTATGTGGCTGAGTATTTGGAAAAGGCGATCGCAGCACAAGATTTAAACAGTACCTTGACTCCAGAACAAATAGTTAATTTGCTCAATTTTTTGCTTTTGGGCTATTTTGTAGTGCAATCTAGTACCGAAGGTTACGATTTTGGCGACGAAAAGGAAGAGATGTTGGACAATATCGTCAAATTATTTCTTCAAGGTTCTTTTACTAGTTCGACGGCAGTTTCCACAACTAGTATTGTCAAGGTAGAAAAACCATCTGAATCCATTGAAGATTTACCCGCTAGTTTGGTGCGATCGCTTTTTCGTAAGGCAAAAAAAACAGGCAAACAAGAATACGCGCTGATCTATGTTTTGTTTGGAGGAGGATTGACTTTAAATGAAGTATTACATTTAGAACGAAACCATTCCATAGTCGAACCGCAGCAACATATATTACAAATTAATTATGGTTTGAGAAGACAAGTTCCTCTCAATAAATGGGTTATGGGTTTTCGTTATGGTTCGACATCAGCTAATCCTTTAATACAATGGTTGAAAAGCCGTAAAGATGATTGCTCGGCAATTTTTATCGATAGTGCCAGTAATCCTATTTCTCAAAACGATTTAGAAGCTATTTGGAACGAAATAACTGCTGATTTGCTTACTCCCCAAGGGGAAAAACCAAAAATTGCTCAAGCTCAACAGACTTGGTGCGTGGAAATGCTAATTAAGGGCATAGAAATAGAAGATTTAAGCATTCTTAGCGGCATGGCGATCGATCGCCTGGAAGATTATGCTCAAGGAGCGAGGAACAAATCTGCTTTGGAAGCTGCGGCTCGTTTGGATAAACAAAAAAGTTAGTTTAGTTAATGGTTAGTTGTTAGTTGTTATGATTTAAAGTCAGATTGCGATCGCTTTGACATTTCTTGAATCCTAATATCATAAGAGGGATATTTTTTTAGGCTGTCATGTGAGTTGTCAAGGGGAAAATAACCTCTGTAACAAAAATATTCTTGGTTTAAAATTTATTGCTCGAACAAGTCAAACTAAGAAAATAAAAAAATAATCCACAACATTCAGTCATCCGTGGTCAAAACCTTAGTTTTGCCACACTTTTCTTGTTCGTCTTGGAGAAAGCTGCACCACTTACAAAAGTTACGAGATCGTTGAACTCTCAGCCTAAAAGACGGGGTTACAGCTAATTCGAGATAGGTTTGTGATTATTTAATCAATTTCTAAAATTCAATTTGTGTTTTTGATTTTATGATGCTTGTTGGGTCATAAAGTTAATTTGATCTGGTTGATTTTTTTTCAGTGCAGCTCTAATTCGACCAATCAACTTACGAGAGACTGCCACGATCGCTTTTTTCTTCCCTGTTTTTGGATAGAGCCTTTCAAAGAATTCTTGTAATTCGGGATCTTTTTTAATCGCTCTCCACGCTACTTGATTGAGAACACGTCGTACTCTTTGATTTCCCTGTCTAGTAATGTGTCCTTTGCGAATTTTATCTCCACTTGAATGCTCAGAAGGGGTTAATCCTGTATAAGAAAATAGTTGTCTCTCATTTTTAAATTGACTGAAATCTCCTAATTCATCAGCCAGAATTCTCGCCGAAAGAACTCCCACTCCTGGAACTGAGCGATAGATTTTTTCCTTTGGGTCAAGCTCCGCTTTTAGCTTCAATTGCTTCTCAATGATTTTAATCTCAGCATCAATACTCTTCCAGACATTCAAGTAAGCTTTGACAACCAGGGCAAACTCCTTTGAAGGAGCTAAGGCAAGCATTTCGCTTACTAGTTTATAGCTCATTTCTCTCTTGTCTTCTGGATCGATCAATCCCATTTGATGACACTTCATTCTGATTTTATTTTTGATAGCGGTTCTGTCTTCAATTAATTGTTGTCTGGTTCTAGTCAGAAACCTTCGCTGTTCCTCTTTTTCTGTTGGAATCCGAATTCCTTATCATAAGATTATTTCTTAATCTAAATATAGAGCAATACTATATGATTTATAAAATCTCTTTCTTCTTTCTTTTCTCTGTGTCCTCAGTTAAATGAGCATTCCCTTGCGCCTGACGGCGGCGCGGGGTCTCATCTCTCAGTGGTTCATTCAAAAAAAGTTTTCGCGAATAATTTAGGAACGTTATATGCTACAAATTATTCATTAAATAAAATATCTTGTGAAATATGGTTGTTTAGACAGTTTAGGACTGTTATCTGGCAACGATAAAATTTCATTAGCCCATTTAAGAAGGTCGGGTATTACTTGTTCTTGCATAAATTTATACGCTCGCTGCCTGTCTTCCGATTTTACAGTTCCTACCCTAATATAGAATCGACAATAATCTCAATTTTCATTTGGAAGCCAATAATGAGCATCAAAAAATATTTCAGATTTTGAGTACCTCAAATGAGTATTTGTCGTAATATTGTTATCATCAAATGCTTTTTGCAGCATAGATGTTTTAATAGCATATGATAAACCTTTTGGTAGTTTATCTTTCTCAGATTCTATTTTCACAACGATAAAATACTTACTTATTACAACTATCTATTATAGGTAATTAATTAAAACTTCTTTAGTTGCTTCTCCTGTTTTTTGCCAACTAAATTTTTGAGCTTGTTCTAAGCTGAGTTGGCTTAATTGCGATCGCATTTCTGTATCTTTTCCTATTTCTTCCATTGCCGAGACAATGGAATTATTATCATAAGGATCGATTAAAATTGCTGCTTCGCCAGTAATTTCGGGCAAAGAAGCTAAGTTAGAAGTAATTACGGGAGTTCCACAAGCCATTGCTTCTAAGGCAGGGAGTCCAAAACCTTCCCAGAAAGTAGGAAAAACTAAAGCAGTCCCATTACTAATAATTATTGGTAGTTGTTTATAGTCAAGATAATCTAAAAAGATAACTCTATCTTCGATATCTAATTCTTTTACTCGTGCTTCTAGTTGAGGAGTAAAACGAGGATCTTTAGATCCCGCGATCGCCAGATAATATTCTTTATTTGATATAGCAGCAAAAGCATTAATTAATCCCTCAATATTTTTATAAGGATCTTGACGACCGAGATATAAAAAATAAGGTTGTGGAATTAAATTTTGTGTTTCTTGTCTGGGGTAAAAATTATCGCGATCGTAACCCAATAAAATTGGCGTAATCTTATTAGCTCCAATACCATAAAAATCTACAATATCTTGAGCAGTAGCTGCCGAATTACAAATAATATGTTCTGCTTGTTGCAAGACTTGAGGAACTACATAACGAAAATAATTAGTCAGAGGAGAAGTGGCGCGAGGAAAACGTAAAGGAATCAAATCGTGACACATCACAATACAACGACATTTGCTATATAGAGGTGCTTCGGGGATTGGAGAATAAATTAAATTTGCCCCTAGCTGTTGGTAAATCTTTGGTAGTTGCCATTGCGTCCAAAGCAGTCTTTTAAAATGTCCTTTACTGCCGAAGTCAGGAGTCATGCCTTGGGGTACGGCATAATGCTGCACATTCTCTATTTTCTTTACTGATAACAAAACAGGATCGAGACTGGAGAGATACTGCACTACATTTTTGGCATAAGTAGCAATGCCAGTAGGTTTGTCGAATAAAACACTTAAATTTACCAATAAAGAATTTGGCAAAGCAGGTCGATCTCCTGTAGGTTAACTGGACTGCATCTGATTATGAAAGACTTTACACAAGTTAACAGTAATGTAGCAGTCAATCTCTTCAAAAGTAATATTTAGTAATAAAGCAAAAACTCAAACTACCACCCTACAAAGCTTCCAATAACCGTCTCTCACTATTGCGATCGCATTCCTGAAAGCTGTGGTTTGAGTACATAGTTCTTAATAAATCCACCGAGCAAGCGCGAAACGTTTTAATCTAAAAGCTGAACTATAAGTAAAAATCTAATAAATTAAACATGAGTGTAACGGCAAGTGGTGGCAGTTCATTAGCCCGTCCTCAACTCTATCAAACAGTAGCGGTATCAACAATCTTGCAAGCAGAGCAGCAAGACCGCTTCTTAGAAGGAGGCGAACTTAAAGAATTAACAGCATATTATAAATCTGGTTTTCAACGTTTAAATATAGCTCAGACTATTACCAATAATGCGGATATTATTGTCTCTAGAGCGGCAAATCGTATCTTCACTGGTGGTTCTCCCATGTCTTATTTGGAAAAACCCCCCGCAGTGGAAGAGATGGCGATGGCTACGGCTGGTGGGAATACTCCAGTTCCAGGGGAAGTAGTCGTTCAAACTAAAGAAGATAATAATAGTGGTGGCATCTTTGGTGCTTTTAAATCTCTTTTTGCTGGGGGTTCGGGACCCGTTCCTCCAGGGTTTAGACCAATTAATATCTCTAACTATGGTCCTGCTAATATGCAGAAGTCTCTAAGGGATATGTCTTGGTTCTTGCGCTACATTAGCTATGCAATCGTGGCGGGTGACCCCAATATTTTGGTAGTCAACATTAGAGGCTTGCGCGAAATTATCGAAAGAGCTTGTTCCAGTGCAGCTACAATTGTGGCATTACAAGAAATGCGTGCTGCTTCTAAAGATTACTTCCGCAAAGATGCAGCATCTGCAGAAATCGTTACTCAATATTTTGACGTAGCAATTTCTGAATTTAAAGCTCCTACTCCTTCAAATAAATTGCGTC
Source organism: Waterburya sp. (assembly GCF_058530065.1). Lineage (NCBI taxonomy): Bacteria > Bacillati > Cyanobacteriota > Cyanophyceae > Pleurocapsales > Pleurocapsaceae > Waterburya > Waterburya sp. Next base: position 10,000 of record NZ_JBZNBU010000059.1, read on the forward strand.
AGCGTCCTTCTGACGACGTGCAGGGTCTAGAACTTCCTCAAAGCTATTTTAATGCTTCTGAGAATCGTCCCAAGTTCGTGATGAAACCTGGCTTGTCTACTTTAGAAAAGCAAGCAGTCATCAAAGCAGCTTACAGACAGATTTTTGAACGAGATATTACTCGTGCTTACGGTCAGTCTATTTCTTACTTGGAGTCTCAGGTTAAAAATGGCGACATCTCTATGAAAGAATTTGTCCGTCGCCTTTGTAAGTCCGAACTATATCGCAAGCAGTTCTTCGAGCCATTTATTAATAGTCGCGCTTTAGAACTAGCATTTCGTCACATTTTGGGTCGCGGTCCTTCCTCTCGCGAAGAAGTTCAAGACTACTTCTCCATTGTTTCTGAAAAAGGATTGGCTGGACTAGTGGATGCTTTAGTAGACTCTAACGAGTATGCAGACTACTTTGGCGAAGAAACAGTTCCTTACCTTAGAGGTTTGGGTCAAGAAGCTCAAGAATGTCGTAACTGGGGAATGCAGCAAGATCTGTTGAACTACAGCGCGCCTTTCCGCAAAGTTCCGCAGTTTGTAACTACTTTTGCTCGCTACGACCGTCCTCTACCCGACCAACACGTATATGGTTCTGGGAATGATCCTCTAGAAATTCAATTTGGCGCAATTTTCCCCAAAGAGACTCGCAATCCTAATACTAGTCCCGCACCTTTCAACAAAGACACCAAGCGTCTGTTGATCCATCGCGGTGCTGGTATCAACAATCAAAATAGCAACCCCTCAGCTAGAGGCGAATTCCCTGGTTCTTTAGGGGCAAAAGTATTCCGCTTAAACAACGAATTACCTGCCACTGGCAGAAACACTAGCATTCAGTTCTCCGAGAATTCTACTCAAGCTGTAATTCGCGCTTGTTATCGTCAAGTCTTCGGTCGCGATGTTTATCAAGGTCAAGAACTAAAACAGGCAGAAATTAAACTAGAAAACGGCGATATTACCGTCCGCGATTTTGTCAAAATCTTGGCTAAATCCGATACTTTCCGCAACTTGTATTGGACTTCTTTATATGTAGTCAAAGCTGTAGAATACATCCACCGTCGCTTGTTAGGTCGTCCTACTTACGGTCGTCAAGAAATCAACAAGTACTTCGATATTTGTTCCAAGAAGGGTTTCTATGCTTTGGTAGATGCAATTTTGGATTCCGCTGAATATACCGAAGCTTTTGGGGAAGATACAGTTCCTTACGAACGTTACCTAACTCCTGCTGGTTTGCAGTTGCGTAAAACTCGTCCTGGGGCGATTGAAGAAGGTATTGGCGCGAAAGTTGAAGATACTTCGACTCCTCGTTTTGTAGAGTTGGGTCAAGTAAGCGGAATGCGTACCGAACCCGAAGTCAAGCAGAAAATCGCTCAAGGTGTCACCATACAACGTCAACAAAATAAAGTCTTTAAGCTTACCAATACTCTTGACAAGGTAGCTGTTAAAAATACTATTAAAGCAGCTTACAGACAGATTTTTGAGCGAGATATTGACCCCTATGTAGTACAAACTCAATTCTCATCTTTAGAAAGTCGTTTGGGTAACGGAGACATTACTGTTAAAGAATTTATTGAAGCTTTGGGTAGTTCCGAACTATACCTCAAAGAATTCTATACTCCCTATCCCAACACAAAAGCGATCGAATTGGGTACAAAACACTTCTTGGGACGCGCTCCTTTAACTCAACGAGAAATTCAGAAGTATAACAAAATTTTGGCTTCTCAAGGTCTGAAAGCATTTATTGGCGCGATGGTTGACAGCATGGAATATATTCAAATATTCGGCGAAGATACAGTTCCTTTCCGCCGCTTCCCCACTCTTCCCGCCGCTAATTTCCCTAACACAGAAAGGCTATATAATCAGCTAACCAAGCAAAATGACGATATTGTCATTCCCAGCTTTGAGCCAACTAAGCTGAATGTATAAACTCATAATCCTAACTAATTGTAATTAGCTATTAAAAGCGATCGACTTTCCTTATAAGATTTACGCCAAATTAGTAGATTTTATAAGGATATCGATTGCTCGATCCCTCTTATCATATCTGGGTTTAGATAGTAGCAGAGAACATTAAATTCTGTTAAGAGGGAGCAATTAACTGCAACAAAGTATCCGATGATAATTAAATTGGATTGTAACTCCAGTAAAAAAGAACTCCTTCTAGATAAGTAAAACCTTTTACTTTAGAGGATTTTAAATGCAAAAGTTAGCGTAAAGCATTACTTGTTACTAAGTATTGACTTTATGTGAAAGTTTGTTAAGGCAGTAGCTACTTTTACACATTAGTTAAGGCAAGCTGCAATACTAATTTGTAGCTAAAAGTTGAAAATTGGGTAACAAAACAGAGTAATCTATTATCCAGGAGAGTTTTACAAGCAACAGCAAAACATAGATTTTAAACTTTAGAATCTAGTTAAGTCGATCAATCTCATACCGACCGACTTAGATAAATCGCTTTAGCGCGAAAGTTAAGCGGTTCGCTGATTTGCTGTAAATCTTTTTTCAATTCACACTATCCGCTAAAAGCACGATAGTAAGTTTATTAATTTTGATTTCATTGTATTGGGAGGAATCCATCGATGAGTATTGTCACGAAATCCATCGTGAATGCTGACGCAGAGGCTCGCTACTTGAGTCCTGGCGAATTAGAAAGAATTAAGTCTTTTGTTACAACTGGCGAAAGCCGTTTGCGTATTGCTCAAACTCTAACTGAGTCTCGCGAGCGTATTGTGAAAAGTGCTGGCGACCAATTGTTCCAAAAACGTCCCGACGTTGTTTCTCCTGGTGGAAACGCTTATGGCGAAGAAATGACTGCTACTTGTCTTCGCGACATGGACTACTACTTACGCTTAATCACTTATGGTGTAGTAGCTGGTGATGTTACTCCAATTGAAGAGATTGGGTTGGTTGGTGCTAAGGAGATGTATAAATCTTTAGGTACTGATGTCGGTGCTATGGCTCAGAGCATCCGTGAGATGAAAGCTGTAGCTACTTCTATGATGTCTGCTGAAGACACTGCTGAAGCTGCTTCCTACTTCGATTATGTAATCGGAGCTATGCAGTAGTATTTAATAAAATACTTTACTGCCAACAGATCGCAAACAAACTTTTTCAAAAAATACACTAACTTATCAGTGTCAAATATTTAAGACTAGGTAAGATAAGGAAACAAAACTATGCAAGACGCAATTACCTCTGTAATTAATTCAGCTGACGTTCAAGGCAGATACCTCGATGGTGCTGCTATGGATAAGCTAAAAAACTATTTTCAAACTGGTCAACTAAGAGTCCGTGCTGCTAGCGTAATCAGTGCTAATGCAGCTGCTATTGTTAAAGATGCTGTAGCAAAATCTTTGCTATATTCCGACGTTACTCGTCCTGGCGGAAATATGTATACTACTCGTCGCTATGCAGCTTGTATTCGCGACTTAGACTATTACCTTCGTTATTCCACTTACGCAATGCTAGCTGGAGATCCCTCCATTCTAGACGAACGCGTACTTAACGGATTGAAAGAAACTTATAACTCTTTGGGAGTTCCCGTTGCTTCTACAGTTCAAGCTATTCAAGCTATGAAAGAAGTAACTGCTAGCTTGGTTGGTGCTGATGCTGGTAAAGAAATGGGCGTTTATTTTGACTATATTTGCTCTGGATTAAGCTAAGTTTTTGAGTATCCTGAGTTTATCTTAGAAGAGTAAACGTACAGATTCGGGAAGTCTAGAGTGAGTGCTGGTTCTAATAAAGCTTAATTTTTCGAGCGCGAAAGAAAGATAAGTTTAGAAGATCTAGTATTGACTCCTGACTCCCGAATTTTGTCATTTAGTAGGATCGAGAACAAATTACCAAAGAAATATCGCCATAGAAAAAAGCAAAATAGCTTTTGCAGATATTTACAACAAAAAGATTAAACTTTTTTTTATCACATAAGGAGAATTTATCTCATGCGTATGTTTAGAGTGAAGGCTTGCGTTCCCAGTCAGACTCGAATTCGCACTCAAAGAGAATTGCAAAATACTTATTTTGAGAAACTCGTACCTTACGAGAACTGGTTTCGCGAGCAACAACGCATTCAAAAAATGGGTGGCAAAATTATCTCAGTTAAGTTAGATACTGGAAAACAAGGTACTAATACTGGTTTATCCTAAAGGTAATACGACAAAACTTGAGTAGAAGAGGGGTCTAATCGACCTCTTTTTTGTTATTTTCTTTTATAGCTTCCGATCTGTTACCTTTGAAAAGCAAAATAATAACTAGCAAAAAGATCGGTGAAAGCTAAAGTTTGGCGAAAATGTTTGGGCTATTTAATTCCTGTTGTTAATCCTCAACTTCAATCTTGGACTTGGGAAGCTCGTTTGTTAAATTGGTTGACTTGTGTTTGGTTAATTATCGGTTTGGTGACTTTAGTGTCGGCATCTTACCCCGAAAGTATCATTAATACTGGCGATGGGCTATATATTTTAAAACGCCAGCTAATTGGAGTGATCGTAGGTATAGTAGGCTTCAATAGTATGACTCGTCAATCTTTAAGAAAAACTCTCAAGTATTCACCTTTGATGGTTGTGATTCTATTACTCTTAATTTTTGCTACTTTGATTCCAGGTTTGGGTAAAACGACGATGGGCGCAAGCCGTTGGATTGCTATTGGACCATTTTCGATTCAACCTTC
>NZ_JBZNBU010000060.1:0-14123 GCF_058530065.1 Waterburya sp.
GCTAAAGTACTCAAAGCACCAGACCTAACAGCAACACCAGCTAGACCTAAAGCAGCACGCTTATCTCCCGATGCAGTTTCACAAGCACTCAAAACTAATAGATCGATAGGGATACTGCTAACTTGGTTGCGTTGCAAAAAGATTTTGCTAAATTCTTTGATAGTTAATAATTTTTGCCACATTAATAAGAAAGTTCCTTCGGGATTAGAGCTAAATTGTCCGTGAGTAGCAATATGAACGTGAGAAACAGAATTGAAGTTAATGCGATCGAGTAGATTGGCAGGAGTAAAAAGATCGTCTGCTAGGATGGGAGCTTTAGTTTTTTGAAATATATTTAGTTCCGATTCTACATTTTTTAAAGCAGGAAATTTTCGTTCTTGTACTGACAAAGCTTGGGTAATTCCCCCAGCCAGATAGGAATTGTTTTCCGCTTTTCCTTGAGGATTTAAAAATCTCAATCCAGGAGTTATGGCGATCGCATATTTTTCGAGCAGATATTTTTCTCCGTCATATAAAACAGACATGGGAATAGTCTGCATGGAAGTATCGAGGATAAAAACCAGATTTTGAGGTTTGGCGATCGCTAATTCTGGTTCAAAGGGTCTAATCAGCCAATCGTATAGGTTAGCAGAGATTTTTTGTACTTCTCTAGTACGGTCTGGCTCGGTAATATACTGACGTAATTGGGAAATATTATTAATTAATTCCCCTTGAGGAATAAATTCTCTATGACGGCGCAATATCTGAAGGGAATTATTCTCTAGGGGGTTGCTTCTTGCCATAATCACCTCCAGGCGATCGGGCAAAATTAGAGTATAAATAGCTGCTGCATTGGGATCGATGCGATTTATACTAGTCACATCAAAAATGACGCAAGGATCTTGAAAGTAGTTATCTAACTCTGCCACCTGAAGAGATTCGATCGCATCTAAAGCCAAGGCTAATTCTGACTGAGAAACTCGCTCTGAGTCGAGCAAAATATTGGCATACTCTTTATAAATCGGCTCGATTTGGGCGTAAAAGTCGTAGCGTAGCTCTTTAGTCAAGGCTGTCACATCTTTACGCAACTTACCTAAAGCATCCAGAGAAGATTGATAGCTGGCGATCGCTTTATTTCTTACTCCCTGTCGAGCTTCAATTTGTCCCAACCGCCAATACCAACGATAGGCTATTTCTGGAGCGTTAATTCTACTGGCTAAAGCGATCGCTTTTTGCATTGATTGTCGAGCAGTAAAGTTGAGGTTAAGATTTTGCTGGGTTTGTAAAACACCCAGATCTCCCCAACCATAAGATTGAATGCGGAAAGCCTCGATTTCTTCTGCTTGTTGGATGACTTTTAAATAAATCTCGGCAATTTCTTGCCAAGTATAGTTGAGGGAAGCTTGTTGTTTGAGGGTAGTTAAATTCCGCGCTAGTTTTAATCGAGTGTGTAAATCTTCTTTACTAGGGGCAGTAGAATCATTTAATTTAATTTCTGCTACTAATGCTTGGGCTTCCGACCATTTTTTCGTCTCTATTAAAAGAGGAAGTAAGTTTAATTGGGCTGCTAATTGATAATGACGTAGAATTTTGGCAGAAGATGAATTTTCCTGTAGCTGACGATAATATTGAATAGCTTGTGAAGCATGAGTATCAAAACCCTGGCGATCGCCATTTTTCTGGCTGCGAAAAGCCATTCTTTGGTTTAAATTTGCCCAATTGAGTAAAATTTTAGCTTCAGCTACAGAAGAAGGAGCGGCAAACCGCAAGTTTATCTCTTGACTGGCTTTAATAAATGTTTCTGCTCGATCTAAATTTCCCTGGAGTATCAGATTTTCGCTAATTAAATTCAGTCCTTCAATTTGCCAAGGTTGAGGAGATTTTTCGCTCTGACTAATTAGATTACTAATTTGCTCTGGGGTTAAATTATCACAATCATAGTTCGGTCGGTCAAAAGCAATAAAAACGCGATCGCAAGCTCTAGAAAAAAAACCCATTTTCGATAAAACTCGACTTTGTTCGAGCAAACTTCCCGCAATGCCCGTAGTATCTTCTATCTGTCGGTAGTTTTTTTCTGCTTCTCGCCAATACTCTAGGGCTTGTCGGTCATTGCCTCTTAAAAACTCAAACTGTCCTTTGCTATGCCAAAGTTGAGCCAATACCTGAGTTTTATGGTTGCTTGGGGCAATCGATGACAATAAATTTCTGCTTTCGACAAGATTGGCTTCTGCTAAATCCCAGAGATTGAGCTTTTGCTGGGCTAAAGAAGTTAAAACTAATATTTGAGCTTGCTGTAAATATTTTTGTTCTTGTTGATAGAGAAGATTAGCACGCTCTAACAATTGAAGCGAGGGGTGAAATTTCCCTTGATGATAGTATACCTGAGCTTGTCGAACCAATTGAGATGGAACGATTTCCGCCTTTAGGTCTTGACTCAATCTCAAACTGAGAAATATCCCTAGTAAAGCGATCGCCAGAAATCGTCGCCAATTTTTCATAGATCGAACCAATTAGATCTTAATTATCTAATTTAAGGATATCGTCCAAATTATAATTTACAAGCTAAATAGAAATACAAAAGCTACCAACAGAAAACAACAAAGAATAATAAAAATACCAGATTGCTGAAGAAAAGCTATTTTTCTGTTTAGTTTATCTAGTCTATTGCTTAAAGTATAGACTTGTTTTTCTAAATTCATATATTGTTCTTCCAAATAATTCCGTTCTTTATTAGGAGTTTTTCTCCCATAGTTACCGTTATTATTATTTCTACCGCCCTGCTGCTGGCGCAAATTTTCTAAAAATTGTGACTGTTGGATAATCATATTTTTTAGCTGTTGTATTTCTTGTAAGTTAGCTTCAGAATTACTAACTTTATGCAAGTATTTTTCTAATAGCCCAGGGCCTAACTGAAAATATCCTTTATAAGCAGAGTAAATAGCATTAATTAAATCTTTTTCTGGGGTGTTTTTTAGTAAATATCCCTTTGCTCCTACTTGCAAAGCAGTATTCAAATAGGAGTCTTCATTATGCACGCTAATAATTAAAACATTTGTGTCGATAAATTGTTCTGAAATAATTTTAGTGGCAGTCAAACCATCTAAAATAGGCATTTCAATATCCATCAGGACAATATTAGGACGATTGACCTTAATTATGTCCAAAGCTTCTTGACCATTATTCGCGCAACCAATGCAGTTTAGGCTGGGGTCGGCTTCAATATAACCTTTAAGGATTTCTTGAACTGTCCTTTGATCGTCTACTATTAAGACTTCGATCGTCATGTTAAATAAATATGTTTAAAACTGATTTAACTTTAATATTTTGAGATATAGCGATTTTAAATTCAAAGAGTTACTTTGAAATAGTTCTAGATAGACTTCTACATAAATAATTGACTTAAATTATAACCATAGCCAAGTTAGAAAAAATTAAAATAATTGAGAAAGTTAATTAATTTGGTAAGCTAAGAGAAATTGCAATATTGTTTTAAATAATCGATAGTTGTTAAATTTAATACTATTTCAATATAGTATTTCAGTTCTTATGACCGAACAGCTATAGGAAAATAATCTAGATATTTTTTGTGATATCTTCTACTATAAATATATTTACGAGTAATTACTTTAAAGATTAGATGAATTTTAATTATTCTGAGATTTTTTTAGCAATTTCTACAGATAATATTCAAGTTTTAACCGACTTTTACAGTAAATTTTTACAAAAGCAACCAGATGTACATCGTCCTGAAATCTATACAGAATTTAAACTAGAAAAACTGCGACTAGCCATTTTCAAGCCCAAACCAGAGCGAGAAGCAGAATTTAACAATTTAAGTAGTGCTATGAGTTTGTGTCTGCAAATAGCCGACTTAGAAGCTGCGATCGCTACTCTAACGGCGTTGGGCTGTCCTCCTCCTGGAGAAATTATCGAAGCTTCCCATGGTAAAGAGGTTTATGCTTACGATCCTGCGGGAAATCGCTTGATTTTATATCAGCCAAAGTAATTAATTAAAAAACCAGAGATCCGTAAATCTCTGGCGATCGCATTACATAAAATACGTAATTAATCAATTACTCTTCTGTAGTTTCAACCGCAACTTCTTCTTCTGTTTGTGGTTTAGCAGGTAGAACTACCGTAATAGCCGTACGCTCTGGATCGTCTAAAGCAGAAACCCCTTCAGGTAAAACAATTTCTCCTACATGGAGAATAGTACCAATTTCAAAATTGCTAACGTTAATTTCAATAGACTGGGGAATATTATCCGCAGAGCAAGAAATTTGCAATTCGGTCATAATCTGCTCGACAATGCCACCCTCTTTTGCCCCAGCCGCTTTGCCTGTCAAAACAACAGGTACGACAATTTCAACTGTTTGTTTGGCTGAAACAGTAAAGAAACTAAGATGATTCAGAGTTCTTTTCCAAGGATGAGCTTGTACTTCTCTAATTAAAGCTTTTCCTTCCCAAGACATATCGGGAACTTTAAGATCGATCAGAGTATTGTTAATTGCTGCTTGTCTCAATAGCATTTGAGCCTCTTTGGCTGGAATAGTCAAAGATACGGAGTTAGCTCCGTCATGTCCGTATAAAGCAGCAGGAATTAAACCTTCGCGACGCAAAGCGCGGGGTTTGCTCCCTTCAGGTCTTTTTTTACATTCAACTGTGATGTTCATAATCTCTAACTAATAGTTTTGATAACTAATAAGGTTTAAAATTTTCGTGCCAGAACAAAGAACGATCTTCGTCCTTGAGTGATGATTGAAATAGAGCCAAGTTTAAACTGGAGTCCCATCTGCATCCAGCAAAGCTCTTTTAGGCCCGTGAATCGGATCTTCCACAATAATGGTCTGGTCTCGACCAGGCCCGACTGACACGATAGCAATCGGAACTTTCATTATTTCCGCCAAGTATTTAAGATAATTGAGGGCATTTTTCGGCAGATCTGATAAAGAACGGCAGTTAGTAGTAGATTCTTGCCATCCTGGTAAAGATTTATATACGGGCTTGCAACTAGCAAAATGACTGGCATTAGTTGGGAAATGATGACAAATTTCGCCATCAATTTCATAGGCCACGCAGACTTGAACTTCATCTAATTGGTCGAGAACGTCTAGCTTGGTAATTGCCAAACAATCTAAGCCATTGATTCTGACTGCATAGCGACCGATCACAGCATCAAACCAGCCACAGCGACGACGGCGACCTGTAGTAGTACCAAATTCAGCACCAAGATCTCCCAACATCTCGCCAACAGTATCGTTTAATTCTGTGGGGAAAGGCCCTTCACCCACTCTAGTGGTATAAGCTTTGGCCACACCAATCACGCGATCGATTGTCGTTGGACCCACTCCCGCCCCTACACAAGCACCCCCTGCGATGGGATTAGAAGAAGTAACATAAGGATACGTTCCGTGATCTAAATCTAACAGAGTTCCTTGAGCTCCTTCAAACAGGATATTTTTTTTCTCTTGTACTGCTTGATATATTTTGAGAGAACTATCTACTACAAAGGGGCGTAAAAACTCCGCATATTTTAGATAATCTGCAATTACTTTCTCTGGGTCTAAAGGCGGTAGATTATATAGTTTTTCTAAAATTACGTTTTTATAATTAATTGTCCACCCAAGCTGTTTGCGTAGTTGTTCGGGATTCATTAAATCTAAAACCCGAATTCCCGTACGCTCCGATTTATCAGCATAGGTAGGTCCAATGCCCCTGCCAGTCGTGCCAATTTTATATTCTCCGCGACTCTCTTCCGATGCTATATCGATCTCGCGATGATAGGGCATGGTGATATGAGCCGTCTGAGATATATTTAAGTTGTCTACCGTCACTCCTAGAGCTTTAAGTTGCTCTATCTCTTCAATTAACACTTGAGGATCGATTACTGTTCCAGAACCGACAATACACTCTGTGTTGGGATACAAAATCCCAGAGGGAATCAAATGTAATTTGAAAGTTTTTTCGGCTACGACGACGGTATGCCCTGCGTTGACCCCACCTTGGGAGCGTACCACGACATCTGCCGAGCGACTGAGTAGATCGGTTATTTTTCCTTTTCCTTCGTCACCCCATTGGGCTCCGATCACGATAACATTAGCCAAGAGTTTATTTGAAAGCTAAAGTTTACACAAACTATTATTATGGTTATCTGCAGTACACGATGTCAACTTTTATTCGAGCGAAAATTATAGATTTATAAAATTTAAGAATGGAACTACTGCAACAAGTAAGATTAATCGACCCCAGCCAAGGAATCGATCGCCCGACCGATATCTTGATCGACGATCGTAAAATAGAAGCGATCGCGCCTCAAATTGGGGATTATCCAGATAATACCCAGGTTATTGCGGGGGCAGATTTAATTGCAGGGGTAGGATTGGTAGACCTCTACAGTCACAGTCAAGAGCCAGGAAACGAAGCTAGAGAGAGCATTCAACACTTACTGCGGGCTGCTAAAGGAGGGGGATTTACCCAAATGGTAATTTTACCCGATACTACTCCTTCTATAGACAATATTGAAATGGTGCGGGCAATTACTCAAAAAGCCCATCAAGGAGGAGAAAATTCTTTACCCAAGCTACATTTTTGGGGGGCTGCTTGTAGCGAGGGCAAGATGAATGAATTAGCTGAATTGAAATCAGAAGTTGCGGGATTATACGATCGCTTTAATTTAGGTCAACTTCCTCTATTGAAACAACTATTAGAATACGTTCGACCCTGGCAAAAAACTATTGCGATCGCGATCGACCGTAACGAACTAGCAGGAGATGGAGTCATTCGAGAAGGTGAAGCATCTATTCGATATGGAATATCAGGAAATCCTGGTTTTTCTGAAGCTGCTATGATTGCTGCTGTTTTGGAAATAGTAGCCGAAATTCCCACTCCAGTACATATTATGCGAGTCTCCACTAGAAGAGGAGTAGAATTGATCGCCGATGCCAAACGGAGAAATATTCCCGTCACTGCCAGTACCACCTGGATGCACTTACTTTGCCATAGCGATGCAACAGGAGATTATGACCCCAATTTACGCCTCGAACCACCCCTAGGTAACCCAGAAGACCAAACAGCCCTAATTGCTGGTATTAAGCAGGGAATTATTGATGCGATCGCCATCGACCATCGAGCCTATACCTACGAAGAAAAAACCGTACCTTTTGGACTAGCACCCCCTGGCACAGTGGGTTTGGAATTTGCTCTACCTCTTTTATGGCAAGAATTAGTAACAACTAAAAAGCTATCGGCTTTAGAACTCTGGCGAGCTTTAAGTACCAATGCCAGTCTTTGTATCCAACAACAGCCCACAAAAACCTTACCCCAACAAAATGCCGACCTAATTTTATTCGCTCCGCAAAAAACCTGGATCGCTAGTCCAGAAAATCTAGAATCTCCTGCTGCCAATTCCATTTACTGCGATCGCGAAATTGTGGGCAAAGTAATCAGGACGATTGGAAGTTATGAGTTATAGGTTAAAAAAGTTAATTGTTAGTTTTAGTCTGAATTTGGGCATACTAGGCGAGTAATTCTCGTAACTATAAGCAATTCAATGTCCGATCGGGAAATGGCAGGGATTTTGCAACAGCAAAATGCTCTTTTGAACCGAGTTGAAGAAGTTTTAAGGGAAAATCAGCGACTTAGAAGTGAATTTCAGCAATTATCTGAAAGAGAAGCTCGTTTTCGGCAAATTGCTGAAAATGTCCGCGAGGTTTTTTTTGTAATCTCTGCCAAAACCGATGAGATACTTTATATCAGTCCGACCTATGAAACCGTTTGGGGGCGAAGTTGTCAAAGTCTCTATGAAGATCCTCAATCTTGGCTATTTGCCATTCATCCCGAAGATTCTTTTAAAGCTTTAGCTACCATTGAAACTCAATTTAGAACGGGAGACGATTTTGAAGAAGAATATCGCATTATTAGACCCGATGAGTCTATTTGTTGGGTAAGAGTACGAGCTTTTCCCGTTCGAGATGTGATGGGCAAAGTTAATCGTTTTGTGGGCATTGCTGAAGATATTACCAAGCGGAGAGAAGCTGAAGAAGCTTTGAAAAAAAGCGAAGAACAATTTCGACTGACTTTTGAAATGGCACCCATCGGCATGGCAATCAGCACTCTTAAGGGAAAATTTCAAAGAGTAAATCAAGCCTTATCCGATGCTTTGGGATATTCTCCAGAGGAGTTGTTAACATTATCTTTTGCTGAGATTAGCCATCCTGAAGACTGGGAAGCCCATCGCCGTTTGGAGCAGTCTCTAATTCAGGGTAAAGATACAGATTTTCAGATCGAACAACGCTTTCTGGCTAAAGACGGTCGAGTAGTCGATACTTTACTTAAAGTGGTAATGGTTAAGGATGCAGATGATAAACCCTTACATTTTAACAATCAAATTGTTGATATTACCGAACGCAAATCGATGGAGAAGCAACTTCGTCACGATGCTCTACACGATGCTCTAACAGGATTACCCAATCGTGCTTTATTCTCAGATCGCTTGGAACAACAGTTAAAAAAAAGTCAGAATAACCAAAATTATTTATTTGCCGTTTTATTTTTAGATTTAGATCGTTTCAAAGTAGTGAACGATAGTGCGGGGCATTTTGTCGGAGATAAATTATTAATTCAGATTGCTCGCCGTTTGGAAAAATCCATCGCCCCAACGGATACAGTAGCTCGTTTGGGAGGAGATGAGTTTACCATTCTCTTAGAAAATATTTCCAGCAAAACCGAGGCGACTCTCGTAGCAGAAAGTATTTATCAAACTCTATCTTTTCCTTTTCATATTGATGGCTACGAATTATTTAGTACTGCCAGTATTGGGATTGCTCTTTCGTCTGTAGGATATGAAAAACCAGAAGATATTTTACGGGATGCAGACGTAACTATGTATTCTGCCAAAGAAAGGGGTAAAGCTCGTTATGAAGTCTTTGATAATTCCTTGCGCGATCGCGCTTTGCGAAGATTAGAATTGGAGACCGATCTTCGTAGAGCTTTAGAAAGAAAAGAATTTGAAGTTTATTATCAACCGATTACCTCTTTGAAATTAGGAATTTTATCGGGGTTTGAAGCTTTGGTAAGGTGGAATCATCCCACTAAAGGACTCATTCAACCAGGAGATTTTATTCCACTCTGCGAAGAAACTGGCTCGATCGTACCTTTGAGTAATTGGTTGTTGAAAGAAGCTTGTCAGGTTACCCGCAGTTGGCAATTAAAATATCCCAAACATCCAGCGATTAGAATGAGCGTCAATCTTTCTGCCTTGCAATTTCGCGAATCTAAATTAATTGAAGAGATTGAAACAATTCTTGAAGAAACGGGCTTAGAAGGAAAATATCTTAAGTTAGAAATTACCGAAGGAACTTTAATCAACAATATAGATATTGTCACCGAAATTATTTTGCATTTGAGGAAAAAACAAATTCAATTTAGCATTGATGATTTTGGTACGGGCTATTCTTCTTTAAGTTATTTACATCGTTTTCCCGTAGATACCATTAAAATAGACCGCTCTTTTATCACCCAAATGCACGCTGAAGAAAATTCTGCCATTGTCAAAGCAATTGTCACCCTAGCTCATATGCTGAATCTGGATGTGATTGCTGAAGGTATTGAAACTACTTCTCAACTAGCTCAACTACGTCTTTTGGAATGCGAATATGGTCAAGGGTTTTTCTTTGCCAAACCTTTAAGTAGAGAAGAAGCAGAAGCCCTAATTGCTAGCTCTCCACAATGGTAGCAAGCTAACTAAATATTAAAAAAGCCGTAAAAAATTTATATTTTCATTTTTATTCCGTAAAAATACGTAACAAATGCCCTAAAAATATTAAGATAATTCCAAAGCAAATCTAAAAAATAGATTATAGATAATGGATAATCAATTGTTGTGGCATGATTTTTACCGAGAAATCAATCAATCAGATGAGAAAATCGATTTAGTCAAAGCTTCTCTTTATTATGCCAAAGCAGAATATCCAGAACTAGACATTCTTGAATATCTCGGTTTTTTAGATGCGATCGCAACTGAGGTAGAATCTCAAATAGATGGAGAGAGATATCCTTTAAAAGTAATTAAAGCAATTAATTTTGAATTGTTTGACGGTTTGGGCTTTCAAGGCAACAAGCAAAATTACTACGATCCTGAAAATAGTTTTTTAAATCGAGTTATCGAGCGTCGGTTTGGCATTCCCATCACTTTGTCGGTAATTTATTTAGCTGTAGCCCAAAGACTGAATTTTCCGATGGTAGGTATTGGTATGCCTGGACATTTCCTGATTCGTCCAGATTTTGAAGATGCGGGTATTTTTGTCGATGCTTTCAATCAAGGAGAAATTTTATTCGAGCAAGACTGTCAGAAAAAATTGAGTAGAATTTACCAACAACCAGTAGAGTTAGATCCCGATTGGCTCGCACCAGTTAGCAACAAGCAGATTTTAGCTCGAATGCTCAACAATCTCAAGTATATTTATCTCCATAACAGTAAAATAGAAAAAGCAGTCGCTACTATGAGTGGCATAATTAAACTCTTTCCTCATAATGCTGGAGAAATACGCGATCGCGGTTTACTCTACTATCAAACAAATCGTTGGCAAGAAGCAGCAGCAGATTTAGAATATTTTTTAAAAATTGCTCCTTATAGTGAAGATGCGGAGACAGTCCAAATGCTGTTGGAGAAAATCAATCAAATTTCTTAAATTAATTGACCTGTAAAATTAACAAGCTTCTAGCATATTATCCTGAAATAATTCATAAGCTGCTTGTTGTTGTTTCTTGGCACTATACATTGCCAGATCCGCATGATGCAGTATTTCCCCTGCTTCTTGATAGTCGTCATCAGAACTAAATGCAACACCAATACTCAGACTCAGGGCAATTGTCCAGTCTTCTATCGCAATGGGCAATCTAAATTGTGTTAAAAGGCGATCGCAAATATAGGTGGCATCTTCTAAACTACATATGTCATCAAGCAAAATAACAAACTCGTCTCCGCCCAACCTTGCTACTGTATCTATATCTCGCAATTCTGCTGATAATAATTTGGCGATCGCAATTAATAACTTATCTCCTATCCTATGTCCCAAGTTATCGTTGATAGATTTAAAACGATCTATGTCAATAAATAATAAAGCAAAAGAATAATTAGATTTACGCTTAATGCGCTGGAGAGCATCATCGATTTTTGATATTAGCAAAGTACGATTGGGTAAACCTGTTAAATCATCATGTAAAGTATTGTAGAGCAGTTGTTTTTTAGTTATTTGAAATTCTTTGATTTCTTGTTCTAACTGTACTGTATATTCTTGTAGCTTGGCAGTACGTTCTTGAATTTTTACTTCTAGTATTTGCTCCAAAAATTCAACTCCGTCTGTAGCAAACTGAATAATTAATTGATTTTTAACTTTTTTGAGGACTTCTTGTTCTTGATAGGGTTGAAGAATATAATCTACTCCACCAATTTTGTAAATTTCACTTCGAGCTAAAATATCATGAGCATTAGTTAAAAAAATTACGGGAATATTACTGGATAGAAAGTGATTTTTTAATTGTTGGCAAATAATACGACTATCAGTAGTTGAATCTTGGAGTTCTAGTAAAATTAAATCTGGAGTTATAGGAGCTTCATACTTAATAGCTGTCGTCACATCTTTAAAATAGAAAACTTTGTATTCTTGTCTAAGAACACTAGTTAATACATGAGAAATTTCTTTTTCACTACTAATAATTAAAATACTTTGATTAGTTTCTAGGGATATTTTCATATTACTTGCTATTTATAGAATAGATGTTCACAGAATACAACCCAATAACATTTTCAAATGTCTAAATCTGTCAAAAGATTTTTTTAGTCTGGAATGAGTATAGTTAAATGCTGCTAGACGATTCTTATTGATTTTTGCGGCTTTTATTTAATTCTTGTCTTTAGTATTCTAAATTGAAAGTACATTATATTTTCTAGTCTTAACAACAATTTTATTTTCTTGATAGGTCAGAATAATATTATTGATAAATAATCTAATCACGTCTTAAGACCGCAATCATTTCTTGAAGTAAAAATCAGATTATTTAGGTATTTTAATTATTAAAATATCGACTAAATATTTATTAATCGCTACTGACATTTAAGGAAATAAATCCTAGGAGTTACGCCGACACACTTACGGAAATGTTTAGTCATTTGGGATTGGGAACTAAACCCACATTCGTAGGCAATATCAGCTAAAGATAGTTGGCTATTTTTAATTAAATTCTGGGCTTTTTCTACTCGTTGTTGAATTACGTATTTGTAGGGTGCAACTCCTGTAGATTCTTTGAACATATGACAAAAGTAGAATTGACTGATATCCAGAAGTTTGGCGATGTCGTTGAGTTTGATGGGACGATCTAAATTATCGTTGATGTAGTTTAGGGCTTGTTTTAGTTTGTAGGGTGGTAAACCTTCGCCAATTTTATTAAGTTGTAGGTTTCGAGTGGCATAATGCCTAATTAGGTGAGTTGATAGAGCCTGATACAAAGATTCCGTATAAAGTGAGTCGCAATCATTGCCAGAATCTAAGTTAGCTTTGAGATTGAGAGCCAGATGCTGTAAAAAAGGATCGGGTTTGGCAAAAGTGGGTAAGAGTTCGATTTTGTCTGGGTTAATAGTCTCGCGAGCGATGTGGGATAAAATCTGAGGCTCTATAGTTAATAAAATACCTTCAGATACATTGGCTTCGATTCTTTGCCAGTGATTTACATTAGCGGGAATAATTGCAATATCTCCCACGTTGACGTTTTCTACTTCCACCACATCACCCATAAGTCTGAGGGAGTTTTTTTCTGGTTGAAAATGAACTATGATAGCGTGTTGTTGATAAGTTGCTTCGTTGTACTCGCAAGCAGGATGTCGTGTGTGAATTAATCCCTGCCCGTTTAATTTTGTATTGTGAATTTTAGCAAAAAAATAACTGGGATTAGTTTTATAAAAATCCTCTTCTTTTCTTAAATCTAGTTTTGGGATGGTGGTTTGTTTAGTCATGGTTTGATAAAAAGTTATTTAATAGTTTGTTTGATAAATTGAATACTTACTGATTCCGAAGAAAATAAACTTTAGGAGTTACTCCAACGCATTTACGAAAATGTTTAGTCATTTGGGATTGGGAACTAAACCCACATTTGTAGGCAATATCGGCTAAAGATAGTTGACTATTTTTGATTAAAGTCTTGGCTTTTGCTACTCGTTGTTGAATCACGTATTTGTACGGTGCAACTCCTGTGGATTCTTTGAACATATGACAAAAGTAGAATTGACTGATATCTAGAAGTTTGGCGATGTCGTTGAGTTTGATAGGGCGATCTAAATTATCGTTGATATAGTTTAGGGCTTGTTTGAGTTTGTAGGGTGCTAAACCATCGCTATATTGTTTGAAGATTGGCGTGAGGGAGCAATAATTTTGGACTAGATGAGCGCATAAGGCATTAAAGAGATGTTCGAGATAAAAAGCACAACCATCGGGATCGTTTTCTAGCTGCTGTTTGATTGCTATGCCGATATTGGCGGTTAAGTTATCTTGAGATTGAGCAAATTTGGGAAGTAATTCGATTTTGTCGGGGTTGACTGTTTCAGGAGCAATATTAGCTAGTATCTGGGGTTGAATTGAGAAAAGTGCGAATTCTACATCCTCTTTCCAAGTGGAACAATGTTCTATTTTTGCAGGTATGATTCCCAATGAACCTAAATTTTGCTGTTCTTTTTGAAAAATACGGTCGAGTTTACGTTCCGTTTTTCCCTCCGTATAAGCAATTGTAATAACATGATGTTCATGAATATGAGTCGGAGTATTTTCGCCACTGCAATGAAAATATTCAAAGTTAACGCCGTTTAAGGGCAAACTATGACTAGAAAGTAAAGGATTTTTGGGTAAAACTTGCTGGCGAATTTCGGGATCGAAATGATTGATTATTAAAGGTTTATTATTATCCATGATTATTTAAAGTTTTCGATCTGCTTTGTTATTCGCGATGAATTGATGATTATCGATCTCCCCTAACCCTCTTTTTAAAAGGAAAATATTAATGGTTTTTGCAAAAATTAATTAATTAATTAATGAGATAAATTTAGTAGCTGCTAAAAGATTACTCCTGACTACTCAATTAATATCATTTAAAAGTTA
>NZ_JBZNBU010000061.1:0-22624 GCF_058530065.1 Waterburya sp.
ATCTCGCGATGTGGTACTTGGCTGAAATTTGTCTTGTTTTTGATCTCGCTAACATATCCTGAGATGAATATTGCAAGAGGTCTATTATAGATAAATATACAGAGGTAAAAAAATATTTTTTAAAGATAAGATAAGCAATGCAAAATCATTATAAGTCAGGAATTTAGTTCTATGACTAACAATAAGTACAGCAAGGGAAGACGCTCATTTTTATTAGGATTGGGTGGATTTGGCGCGTTGAATTTAGCCCATCAACACCTATATTCAACAACTAGAACCGAAGAAATAAACGAGTATATTAATGAATACAATAAAAAAAATAATAAAAGAAAAGGAAAAACTTTGCGGCAACTAGCAGCAGCAAAAGGAATTAAATATGGTGGATATCCTCAAAGATCTCATCTAGATATTGTTCGAGATCAGAAGTTTGCCAGAATTTTCAGACAAGAATATGAAGTTGTAGTAGGGGGTTTTTTTGGAGTAACAGTCGGGCCATTTGGTAACAATAATTATAATTTTAGTCAAACTGATGCTTTTCTCAAGTTTGCTGGGGATAATAAGCTAGATTTTCGCGGTCATCCTCTAATTTGGAATGAATTTAATTCTGATTGGTTAGTTGATAAGTTTAAATCTAGAGATACTACTAGTAGTGAAATTGATAAAATTTTCACCAATCATATTACTACCATTGCCAAACGTCATGCAGGTCAAGTCACTTCTTGGGATGTAGTTAATGAAGCAATTAGGGTGGAAGATGGACGTAGCGATAACCTAAAAGACACTACTAAAAGTGGAGTTAGAGGGGAAAAATATCCTGCTTGGTTAAATTTTTTGGGGTCCGATTATATCGAGAGAGCTTTTAAAATTGCAGCAGAAGCAGATCCTAATGCTATTCTAACCTACAACGATAACGGACTTACCTACAGTAATCCCTATGGTAATAGCTATGAAGAAAAACGCCGTGCTGCCATCCTAAAATTACTAGAAAGATTGAAGAAAAAAGGAACTCCCGTTCATGCCTTGGGAATTCAAAGCCACCTTGAAGGTCATCGCAATCGAGAATTCGATCCTCAAAAGTTTCGCCAATTTCTTAGGGATGTTGCCAGTATGGGATTAGAAATTATTATTTCGGAATTAGACGTTCGAGACTATCAACTCCCTAAAAATATTGCCAAACGCGATCGCGCTGTAGCAGAAGCCTACTATCAATATCTGTCGGTAGTATTAGACGAACCAGCCGTAAGTACTATTATTAGTTGGGGTTTAACAGATCGCCATACTTGGATTTCTAGTTTTGCTCCCAGAGACGATGGTGCGCCAGTACGCCCTTTGCTGTTGGACAAGCAATACGAACGCAAACCAGCATGGAAAGCAGTTGCCAAAGCATTGAAAGAAGCTCCCAATCGATAGTCAGTAGCTTAATCCGAACTGAGATTATTAAGTTAGGACAGACTAAAGTTATTTGATAAAATTAAGGACTATTATTCAAACCTATCCTGCTGATGAAATCCGACTACTTGGAGAGGATTCTTAATGCTCGTGTCTATGATGTGGCGCAAGAATCTCCCCTCGAATATGCCCCCAATCTTTCTGTTAGACTGCACAACAAACTACTCTTAAAAAGAGAAGATATGCAGTCGGTATTTTCTTTTAAACTCAGGGGTGCTTATAACAAGATGGCACAATTACCCAAGGATATTCTACAAAAGGGGGTCATTGCAGCTTCGGCAGGAAATCACGCTCAAGGAGTAGCATTATCGGCAAAACAATTAGGCACTACAGCGATTATTGTCATGCCCGTCACCACTCCTCAAGTAAAAATCAACGCTGTCAAAGCGCGAGGCGGAAGTGTAGTTTTATATGGCGATACCTACGATGATGCTTGTGCCCATGCAAAGCAGTTATGTAAAGAAAAAGGTTTAACTTTTATTCATCCCTTCGACGATCCCGATGTAATTGCAGGTCAAGGTACGATTGGGATGGAAATTCTCAGACAATACCAACAACCCATCCACGCTATTTTTGTAGCAATTGGGGGAGGGGGTTTAATTGCAGGGATAGCAGCCTATATCAAGAGATTACGTCCAGAAATTAAAATTATTGGGGTCGAACCTGTAGACGCAGATGCCATGTCTCAATCTCTCAAAGCTGGTTATCGGGTATGTCTGCCGAGAGTGGGTTTATTCGCCGATGGGGTAGCTGTGCGGGAAGTTGGGGCAGAAACCTTTCGCTTGTGCCAAGACTATGTAGACGAGATTATTTTGGTCAATACAGATGATACCTGTGCGGCAATTAAAGATGTATTTGAAGATACTCGTTCTATTTTAGAACCCGCAGGGGCATTAGCGATCGCAGGGGCGAAAGCCTATGTAGAAAAAGAAAATATCCAAGACGAAACCCTGGTGGCGATCGCTTGTGGGGCAAATATGAACTTCGATCGCCTGCGTTTTGTTTCTGAGAGGGCAGAATTTGGGGAGAGAAGAGAAGCTATCTTTGCCGTGACTATTCCTGAAGAAAGGGGCAGTTTCCGCAAGTTTTGTGAATGTATTAGCAAACGTAATTTAACCGAGTTTAACTATCGTATCTCTGACGAGGATAAAGCCTATATCTTTGTGGGAGTGCAGATCCAAAATCGTGCTGATGCGGTGGAAATGAAAACTAATTTTGAATCTCAGGGATTTGAAACCATCGATTTGACCGATGACGAACTGGCTAAAATGCACCTGCGTCATATGGTGGGTGGGCGATCGCCTCTAGCCAAAAATGAGTTATTATATCGTTTTGAATTCCCCGAACGTCCAGGGGCGTTAATGAAATTTCTGAGCTGTATGAGTCCTAACTGGAATATTAGTTTATTCCACTATCGTAATAATGGCGCAGACTATGGGCGTATTGCTGTAGGAATGCAAGTCCCTCCCGATGAAATGTCTGAATGGCAGCAATTTCTTAATTCTCTGGGTTATCGTTATTGGGATGAAAGTAATAATCCTTCTTATAAATTGTTCTTAGGTTAAGTAATTAAAGAAAATTAATTAGGATTTTCTAATACTAGGAAGTTTGGCGCGATCGCAAATAAATAGAGTCCCCGAAGCGACGCACAAGGGAATTGTCACTAGGTTGACTAAAGGGATACTAATTAAGCCCAAACAGACCAAACCAAAGCTACCGCTAGCAGGGAAATTGGCAAATACTACTTTTAGTTTTTGACGAAATTTTAATCTTCTTCTTTCTAGACAAGAATCGAGGAAATCTAAAGCAACTATTACAGTAGTTAAAGAGAAAGAACCAATACTAGAAATTAATGTACCAACCCCAGGAAATAAATTAATTGCTAATAAAGGAATCCCGACTAAAGCAATTAAAACTAGTTTTTTCAGTTCGTATAATATAGCTCGACCGAGATCTCTGGCAATATCTAATTCGATTAGTTCTACTTTTCCCGTGCGTAATTTTTCCAATTGTTCTGATAGTTGACCGTACCAAGGCGCACCTAGTAATACTCCAAACTGAGTTAAGACAAATCCCGTCGCAATGAGTAAAATCACAATCAACATAAAACGAACGATCGCGATTAAACCAGAGGCAATGTAAGTCAAAAGGCTCAACCATTGAGGTAGATTGGCAATTAGTTCATTCAACCATAGGGTTAAATCGGCTTCTACCCCATCTACAATTTGCCAGCCAAAATATAGCAACCCACTATAAAGAGCGATTGCCACAACAATATTAACTGCGATGGGAATAGCAATATATTTAATTAATTTGGGATTTTTGATAAAAGTTATTAAGGCTTTGAAGGGATAGGTAGCACCATCTAAAGTACCAAAGCCACCTAAAATTTTTTTGATGGTATTTATCATATTTAGTTTTTAGTTTTTAGTTTTTAGTTTTTAGTTAAAGAGAATTTATTAGTAAAAATAATAGGTTTATTAGTTAATTTTTAGAATTGTTGATTGATTAATTATAACAATGGTATAAACGATTTTTATAACCACTGTCATCTAAGCGATATTGTCGTTTTTCAGTGCAGCTAATACGTGTTAAATAGCTATGGTAAATTTTCAAATTTATATCCCATAAATCGAGGGGTTTCGATTGAGAAGCTAAGATTTCCTGTAAGCGTACTTTACTATTATCGTTACGTTCTAAGAGTAAAAAATTGGGTATTGTCTGCTGAATTGAAGAATTTGTTTTAAAGGCTAAAGCTAAAGCGATCGCTTCTCGTACTTGGGAATGGGTATCGTAGGTAGTGGCAACTATAGTTGTTGGGTGACTGACTTGTTGAATGTGTTGTGCCATGGTGTTAGCACGACGAGATTTTTTAAAACCTAAATCGTTAGTGACAGTCAAAGAACCTAAAAATCCGATAATTAGCATTGCTACTACTATTTTTTTGGTTTCCATTCGTTGCCAAAGCTGGGTTAAGATAGCTGCCAAAATAGCCAAAATAACGGGAAAATAGACAAAGTGATAGCGGGCAGCAAGGGAAACATCTTTGCCATAACCATAAATCAGAAATAAATATAAAGCGATCGCGCCAATAATGTAGCCCGTTAATAGTTTGGCGGTTAAATTATGGGATTTAGCTAATAGCGATCGCCAAGTAATAATAAATTTAGGAATCATCCAAACTATACCCCCCAAGATAATCACCCCAGAGGCAATAGTTACGGCTAAAGACGTACCTTCAACGGGTAATAATGCCACCATTGTAATTAACCAAGCCAGCATACGGGGTAGGGGCAACCAAATTTCGTCGGAACTATAACTGGTTTCGATCCAGTCGGTTAATTCATTGCTAGAAATACCCTTGGCGACGGGCAACCAAACCAAACAACCAGCTAAAGTACCCAAGCCCACGATAATTAAGGGCAGGTAATAGTTAAAACTAAGTCTATTTTGGCGCTCGCTTTGTTGCCAAAACCAAAAGCCCACTACAATTGTCCCTTCTAAGGCTAAAGCCAAACAAAAGAAATAGTGAGTCGCCATTCCCAAACTGTTAATTGCAATCCAAATAATAATTAACCACCAAGGAATTTTCTGACCACTGTTCAAGCAAGCGATCGCTACCACCAAACAACTCAAAGAAGCAATTATCCACAAGATCGATAGGGTGTAATGGCGGGCTTCTTGGGCGAGGTAAATACCATAGGGGGAAACTGCCATTAAAATAGCAGCAAAATGGGCGGTTAGAGCATTGCGCCAAGCAAGCCAACTAAAACCAAACATAGCGGGAATTGCCAACCCTCCCAAAATAGCACTTAAAGAACGTCCCACTTGCAAAGATACTAATTCTCCATCGCTCACCAGGATTTTTGTCCACCAATGGGTCAAGCAAAAATATAGGGGTGGATGGGTGCTTTCGGCGAACAAACGATTTATGGTATCGGCGGTATCGATCGCATTATCGACTCTGAGAGGAGACAGCAAAGTATCGGCAGAAATTAATTGATTGAGAGGAATTTGGCTAAAACCATGACCCAAACTAAAACCCAAAGTCGCAATTTCGATAGATGAAGCGGGTTTATCTGCTAAGTTAGTAAACCGAAGTATTAAACCGACAATCAACCAACCTAATAGTAATAAGAAATCTCGCCTGTGGAGGCTTTTTTTTGCTCTAACCAATTGCACTCTTAATTAAATTAATAAATTTCAGTCAAAAACTAAATGTTCGATTTACCCAATGTGATGTTCGCTTTGATTGTTTTAGCGATCTTGTTGCTACTGTCTATTTATATCAAACAAAAAATCAAATTATTTCAGCAACTATATTTACCAGAATCTATTATTGCAGGTGCGATCGCCCTATTATTAGGAACAGAAGTATTAGGGGCGATCGCAGGACAACTCAATCCCGATAGTAATCTAGTGAATGGTATCTTCCCCAAGATTATGCAGCAAATTTGGTCGCAATGTCCTGAAGTATTTATTAACATTGTTTTTGCTGCCCTCTTTTTAGGGGAAAATATTCCCCAACCCCGAGATATTTGGCAAAAAACTTCTCCCCAGGTGGCATTCGGTCAAAGTTTAGCTTGGGGACAATATGTTTTTGGCATTCTCATTGTTAGTTTTGTTTTAGTGCCTCTATTTTCCATCGATCCTCTAGCTGCAACTCTGATTGAAATTGGCTTTGAAGGAGGGCATGGCACGGCAGCAGGAATGGCTAATACCCTAACTAAACTAGGCTTTCCCGAAGGAGGTAACTTAGCTTTAGGTTTGGCAACAGTTGGTATTTTATCGGGCATTATTAGTGGTACTTGGTTGATTCAATGGGGTCAGAAAAAAGGTTATCTGGAAGTAACAAAAAACTCCGCCGTCTCCAAAGAAATTACAACTGAGAAAAAAGAAGCTAGAGAGAAAATTGAATTCCCCAATATTGGTATCGACCAACTTACGGTTAACTTTGGCTTTACCGCCCTGGCGATCGCTTTTGGTTGGCTAATCCTTAAGGGCTTATTTTGGCTAGAAACAGTTTCTTGGGGTAAAAACGGTTTAGAGCTAATCGAAGCCGTACCTTTATTTCCTATGGCGTTAATCGGCGGTATTATCGTTCAAATAGCTGCTCAAAAATTAGGCATAGACAGTTTAATCGATCGCCAAATCCAAGAATCAATTTCAGCCATGGCGATCGATCTAGTCATCGTTACGGCGATCGCGGGTATCGATCTAACTATACTGGGAAATAACCTGGAAGTATTTCTTATCCTTTCTTTAATCGGAATTATCTGGAATATATTTGCCTTCACCATCATTGCCCCGCGCGTCATCCCCGAATATTGGTTTACCAGAGGCTTGGGGGATATGGGACAGTCAATGGGAGTTACCGCTACGGGAATCTTATTAATTCGCATGGTAGATCCCGACAACCAAACCGCAGCTATGACTAGTTTTGCCTACAAACAACTTTTCTTTGAGCCGATTGTTGGGGGTGGCTTATTTACTGCGGCTGCACCAGTGTTAATCGTTCAATTTGGCTCGTTGCCTATCTTGTTATTAACTTCTGCTTTATTAATTTTTTGGTTGGTATTCGGCGTAATTAATCGTACCAAGATTTTGAACGAGCAATCAGCCCGCACTCCACCATCTTCGCGTTAGCCAGTGGTGGTTAGGGCGACGGTACAAAGCGAAGCCTAATCGTTATATCCTTCCCTCATTCTGATGCCAATTAGAAATTTCTTTCTGACGCGATCGCGCGATAACCAAAGCATTATCGTTAACATCTTTAGTGACCGTAGAACCCGCAGCAACGGTAACGTTTTCGCCCAAAGTTACTGGGGCGACTAAAACGCTATTAGAACCTGTTTTTGTACCTTTTTTAATGGTTGTCTGGTGTTTGTGCTTGCCATCGTAGTTAGCAGTAATAGTTCCCGCGCCTATATTGACATCTCGTTCTAGAGTGGCATTGCCAATATAAGATAAATGAGCCACTTTTGTATTGTCACCTAAAGAACTCTTCTTAATCTCGACAAAATTACCCACGCGACAGCTTTCACCAATGGTGACATCCCCTCTCAGATGGGCAAAAGGGCCAACGGTAGTATTATTAGCTATTGCCGAACCTAATACTACCGAATATAACACCGTAACATGATTGCCGATAGTACTATCTTCAATCATACTGCCAGGGCCAATACGACTACCCGCAGCAATTTTAGTCTTGCCCCTCAGATGGGTTTGAGGTTCTATAATTACATCGGCTTCTAACTCTACTGTCTCATCTATAGTAATGCTATCGGGATTAATCATCGTCACTCCCGCTTTCATCCAACTATCTTTAATTCTGGATTGGAGGATATCGTATGCTGCGGATAACTGTTGGCGATCGTTAATACCGTTAATTTCCCGATAGTCTTCTGCATCATAAGCCATAACGCGATCGAGATAATTTACCACTTCTGTCAGATAGTATTCCTTCTGATCGTTATTAGTAGATAATTGAGGAAGTGCTGTGGCTAATTTCTCCCAGTTAAAACAATAGATGCCTGCATTAACGCGATGATTTTGCTTTTGAGTCTCGTCACAGTCGCGCTCTTCTATAATATGGCTGACTAAATTATTTTCATTACAAAATACTCGTCCATAGCCATAAGGATTGGGAAGATTGGCTGTTAATAGAGTTGCGGCATTTTGGTTGGTTTGATGGATTTCTACCAGCTTTTGTAGAGTTTCGGGACGCAATAAGGGAGCATCTCCGTTCAAAACTAATAAATCCCCTGAATAGTTTTGCAGACTAGACATTAGTTGCTGTACTGCGTGACCAGTGCCTAACTGTTCTTTTTGTTCGACAAATTCTACTCCTTGACGATGATTGAGGGCTTGTTGAACTTTTTCTCCTTGATAGCCGATAATGACAATTTGCTTGTCTAAATCTAATAAACTGCAACTATCAAGTACCCGTTCTACCAGCGATCGCCCTGCAACTAAATGCAAAACTTTGGGTAAATCGGACTTCATACGAGTGCCACGCCCTGCTGCCAAAATTGCTACCGCTACCATGCTTCTTTAGGTTATTTATTAGTTGTCAATCCGATTGGAGTATAGCTTTTCCAGGTCGCTATATGCAAAATTTAGATAAAGTTATTTTAGAATAGAATTTTCATGCTTAATTTTCAATATTCCAGCCTGATTGATGCACCTGTAGAAAAAGTTTGGCAATTTCACGAACGACCCGATATTCTCGATTTACTAACTCCTCCTTGGCAGCCAGTTAAAATAATTCGTCGCGAAGGAGGTCTGGGTGTTGGGGCAATTAGTGAGTTTCGGCTATCATTAGCGGGAATTCCCGTTCCTTGGATTGCAACCCATGTTGAATGCGAAACCAATCATCTTTTTGTAGACGAGCAAACAGAAGGGCCAATGAAATCTTGGACGCACCGCCATGAATTCACAGCAGAAAATGGGAAAACCAGACTTACTGATGCGATCGCCTATGAAATTCCTGGGGGATGGTTGGCTGAATTTGTTTTGGGCTGGTGGGTAGATGCTAGGTTAACCGATATGTTTCGCTATCGCCATCAAGTTACCCAGAAGTATTGCCAACAATAAAATTCATCTTCAGAAATTATGAGGATAATTATTGTTTAATTCTTCGATCCACCCAACGTTTAGCATTTTTAATAGCTAACTTACTAGTAAAAGCAAAAGGTACGGCTACCGCACTTCCTTGACTGTAGTCTGCCCAAGCTGTGTAAAAATCTTCTCCTTGCGATCGATCGCGAGCAATTTGGATTTTAAAATCGCGATAAACGAAAGCTAATACAACATTAGGATAATCAGGGTCACTTATCATTAGGATACTGAGATAACAAACTACTTATGATTCAACTATATTCTATTATCTCCACAGTTTCTGTATCTTAGCTATGCTATTACTACACTACTAGAATTAATTAATCAAAAAAATAACCTCTTCCTAGAAAGAAGAGGATTTTAAAGTCGAACTAACTAATTATCTATGAATAAAAAATAAAGCTATATTGCTTAGGGTAGTTAATTAGAAAGATAAAGAGGTAAAACCTCATCTTCGACCTCTCCACAACTTGGCTTCTTTTTAATTTTGGTTTTACCAACAGTCTCTAAGAATGATCCCAGTCGGGCTTAATTGATTTGCGGTGGTTGAGGTAGCGATCGATTGCCATTGCAGCAATACAACCGTCTCCTGCCGCTACAACCGCTTGTTTGTAAGGAGTGTTACGAATATCGCCTATTGCCCAAACTCCAGGAACATTAGTAGACATATCTTCATCTACTTTCACCCCACCATCTGGATTATATTCCACTTGGTCGCCAACATAATCCGTGATTGGTTTCGAGCCATTTTGATAAATAAAGACACCTTCCACATCTAAAGGCTGAGGATCTTTAACATCTTTAACTTTTAACTTTACCCCTGTAACTCCAGCATCGTCACCTTCTACCGACGCCAAACGAGTGCGTCGCCAATGTTTGACATTAGACATAGCCAACAAATCTTGAGCGTGATAGTCTTCTTCCTTAGGATCTTTAAAAGTAATCCAATGAACTTTGGAAGCAAACTTAGTCAAAAATTGTGCCTCTTCTACTGCTTCTTGATTCAAGCCTACTACTGCCACTTCGCGATCGCGATAAAATGCACCGTCACAAGTAGCGCAATAACTTACTCCCCGACCCAGAAATTCAGATTCTCCTTTAAAAGAAGATCCGCTACGTCCCATCGCACCAGTAGCTAAAACCAATGACTTGCCAACAAAAGTTCCTTCAGGAGTATAAACCTTTTTTTGCTCGCCACTAACATCAACTCCAAACACTTGAGCCCGTTGATAAACAGTGCCATATTCTACAGCTTGCTCCCTCATGCTTTCGAGTAGAGCCTCTCCACTCATTTCCCCAGAAACTCCAGGGTAGTTAGCAATTTTATGGGTAATAGCCAATGCACCCACCGCCGGATTTTTGTCCAAGATAACGGTTTTGAGATTGGCTCTTGATGTATAGAGCGCACAAGTACAGCCTGCTGGCCCGCCTCCAATAATAACAACATCAAATTCTTGTGTATCCAAAATGCCAATCTCCAGTTGATGGTAAAAATATTTACTTATATATCAGGATACATCTGCCGTGGGTCTGGTTACAAATTTTCTCCCTATAATTACTTATTTTTGTAAATTATTACTTATCCGAATTGAGCGTATAATCGAGATTTCAAAGATTTTAGGTTTAACTCATTTCAATCCGAGGAATTTGACAGCGAGCGAGCAATTCTTGGAGGAAATTGTCCGTTAAATTTGCAGTTTCTAGTCCCTGCTGCTTTTGTTGTAATAGTTGAAAAAACTCTTGTGCTTGCTCGGATTGTAGTTGTTGTAGGGCTTGCAATAAATTGCTAGTTTGCTCTAATAACAACTCTACATTTACTCCTTCATAGTCTGGCTGATAGTCGCACAATCGTCTGACTGCTTCTCCGAGGAGAATAATCGCACCGCGAAGATTATCATTACTCAAATGGTAGCAACCAACAGCCACCTGTAAAATTCCCTGATAGAATCTTTTATCTGTCTCTTCCGCTTCTACCCAAATGGCTTCTAGAGTATCGTGACAGGCATAAAATTCCTGTTGATTAAATTCAGTTATTCCTTGGGTAAATTCTGTTGGTGCTACCATAATTTTGGCTTTTACTCCATTGCAGCGCAGAGTTGTTTAATTTCTTCTGTAGTAATTGTTTGACTGTCTCCAGCTAGGGCATTATCGGGAGCTAAGAACAACATACAATGACATTTTTTTTCTTCTCGCATAGGTACGCAAGGACAATTCCAATAAGTTTTTTTGACTTCTGCTGCTTTATCTTCGTAATGACGGCAAGGACACAAAGGAGATCCCAATTCTTGTTTATGTTGAGCCAATCCTTTAATTACCGCTGCGGTTACCCCTCGGTTGCTGCAAAAATAAGTATTGGTAAGGCTGGCATATTTTTCCGCAAATTTTCTGATCAATTCTAGATGTCGATCTTGACTTTGACTTGTAGCAGTGGGTTTATAGCTAGTCATAGGTGTTTTAGATTGAAGGTTCGTCTCGATATCGAGTCCTAATAAATTATCGAATACTTAGGATTACTATAGTATC
This sequence comes from Waterburya sp., assembly GCF_058530065.1. Taxonomy (NCBI): domain Bacteria; kingdom Bacillati; phylum Cyanobacteriota; class Cyanophyceae; order Pleurocapsales; family Pleurocapsaceae; genus Waterburya; species Waterburya sp. The sequence goes on from NZ_JBZNBU010000061.1 coordinate 11,593, forward strand.
GATAAAACCCTGAAGATGTTTAGAAAAAATTATTACTTGAGAATTGAGGAATTTTCATATGTCGGAAATGTAAAATGTTAGTTATAAAGGACTTGTTAAGTTAAATATTTGAATTATTTTGATGTATTTAATTCAGAAACCAGGGCAACTTTCATGAAAAAAGTAAGACACTTTACTTTTTTTAATAAAAATTAGCACTAAGTACCAATACTTAAAATGGAGAACGAAGTGCTTACAAACAGTTTGTATGACCTAAATAACCTTACTTGTATTGTTTCTTTCAGAAGCTAGCTCGCGACAGAATATTTAATAAGTTACTAAATTAGTTTTCATGATGAATTCATCTAGCAATGGCAATAACGATCGCTTCAAAAACAGTGAAAACCCTAACCCGAATGAAAATACGATTCGAGTTTTAATTGTTGACGATCAGAAAATGATTAGGGAAGGATTAAAAGCCCTAATCAAAACCGAAGAGGATATTGAAATCATAGGCGTTGCCGAAAATGGCGAACACGCAGTCAAACAAGTAGAATCCCTCAATCCAGAAGTAGTTCTAATGGACATGGAAATGCCTGGTATGAATGGGATGGAAGCTACAAAACTTATTTGTCAGCGTTTTCCCGATGTCAAAATATTGGTTTTGAGTACTTTCGATACTCAAGAATATGTCTCGCGATCGCTCAGTGCTGGCGCTATGGGCTATTTGCTTAAAGGTACTCCTGCCAAAGAATTAACCGATGCAATTAGATCGGTACATCGAGGTTACGCTCAAATTGGCCCAGGAATTTATCGCAATTTAGCATTACCTCAACTGGAAGAAGCAGAAAAACTTCCTGCTATGTCTTCAATGGGTACTTTAACTACCACCAAAGAAAAAGTCACTCCCGAACGTTCCTATCCGAAAGGAGAATTGGTTACCACTGGTGCGGATGCTCTAGTGAACCGCAATCCTGCTGCTGCTAAAACTCGCAAATTCGAGCAAACGGTAATTTTACGTCGTTCTCCTAAGTGGTCGCGCTATACAATTTGGGGCATTATGGGAGTAAGTGCTTTTGTGATGATTTGGTCTTATTTTGCCAAAATCGAGCAGGTAGTTCCCGCTCAAGGACAAATTCAACCATTGGGTAAAGTACAAGAAATTCAAGTGCCAACCAATGGAGTAGTCCAAGAAGTTAAGGTCGAGGAAGGACAACGAGTAGAAGAAGGCGATGTCTTGGTGCTATTGGATGCGACTACTTCTCAAGCACAAGTAGATTCTTTAAATCAAGTCCGTAAATCTTTGGTTCAAGAAAATAAATTCTATCGAGCTCTATTGGCTGGAGATATTGATTCGAGAAATATAGATGGCGCGATCGCATCTTTAGAAATTCCGAGAGAAATTGCCTTTCTAACTCGCAATCGGACGGAATTAAAAGAAGAAAACGATCTATTTCAGAATCTTTTGGGTAATTCTAGTAAAACCATGAATGCTGCCCAACAGGCAAGATTGGAAATTTCTCAGGCGGATTTAAGAGAAAGGACTGCGGCAGCGAGGTTAGAAGTAGAACAGCTTGAAAAACAATTAGAACAAAATAAAATTCAACTAGAAGACACTAGAGCGCAATTAGCAACGGGAGAGCAAAACCTTAAGGAAATTAAAGAACGTAACGACGAAGCCATAGCTCAAGCCAGAGAAAGTCTGGCAATTGAAGAAGAAACTCTCAAGGCAATTTTGCCCGTATTTCAAGAAGGGGGACTTTCTAAAATTCAAGTCGATCAACAACAACAACGGGTTAACGATCGCCGAGCAGCAATAAATGATTCTCTCAAGGAGGGCAACCTAGAGCGCGATCGCCAACAACAGCAAAACACCACTCTGCAAGCAGAAATTCAACGGTTGTTACAAGAAGAGCAAAGACTAACTCTCGATATTTCCCAGGCTAGAGAACAATTAAATAACACCACAACTCTATCTAGAAAAGATTTACTCGACCAAACCGCTGCTAACCGCAAACGCATCTCGGAAATTGACAGTCAACTCAATAAAACTATTGTTGAAAACGACAAGCGCATAGCGGAAATTGGCAGCCAAATTGCTAATGCTAGTGAAGATCTTAGATACAGAACCATTAAAGCCCCTGTCACGGGAGAAGTTTTCGATCTACGAGCTTATCCTGGTTACGTTCCTCCTGCGGGTCAAAATGCCCCTCCTGTGTTAAAAATTGTTCCTACGGAAAACTTGATAGCGGAGATTTATATCAAACCAGAAGATATTGGTTTTGTGCAAAAAGGCATGGATACGGACGTACGTATTAGCACCTTTAACTACAGTGACTATGGAGATATTGATGGGAAGGTCAAGTTTATCAGTACTAGTGCTTTAGAACCAGAAAAACCTTATGACTTTTTCCGCTATGTAGCTAAAGTAGATTTGGACAGAAACTATTTGATGATTAATGGAGAGAAAAAATTTATCCAGCCAGGAATGCAAGTCCAAGCTAATGTCAGAATTAATAAGGATAGAACTGTGTTCCAATTGTTCACCAGTAAATATAAAGGTGGAATTGATAAATTCCAAGAAGTTGAATAAAAGTATAGGGGCGGTTCGCGAACCGCCCGTACGGGCAGTTAGACGAGCGACCCCGCGGAGGTTTCCTCCGCATGGGAACCCGCGAGGGGGGCAGTTAGGGCAGCTACCATTCCCTAATCCCTAATCCCCGTTCTTGAATACCCCTTCTTGGGAAACGGCAATTAATTTAGAAAGAACAAAAATAAAATTGCAGCCATCAAAGCTGAGGACTGCGAAAATTTTAATATAAAGCTGTTTTGTACCAATTAAAAAATTATATTTAGTATTTATTAAGATTAATACCAGCTTCTTTAGCCATTGCACCGATACCTTTTTTCTCCAAGGTTTTAATGGCTTTAGTAGATAAACGCAATCTCACCCAGCGATTACCTTCTGCCCACCAAACTCTTTTCCACTGTAAATTAACCCCTTGCAATTTTTTAGTGCGACGGTGAGAGTGAGAAACTGCCATTGCGTTATTCGCCTTTTTGCCTGTTACTTGGCATTTACGAGCCATAATTATCCTCCGATTATATTCCACGATCTATAATTATAACTAAGTTTAGTCCGAGACTAGATTTTTATTTTAATTTTGTCCTACATAACGATGAATAAAGCTTTCTAAGGACTCCATTTTGATATTAAAAGTAGATTCGAGACGAGCGATTTCATCTTGAGTGCAAAAGAATTCGTGAGCTAATAAAGTTCTCAAAGTGCCCAAAGATTTGTTTAATTGGGAATTAAAAATACCTACTCCCAATCTCAAACCATCCAACAACTGTAGGGGTGGATTGATAATAATTGGTTCGCGATCGAATAAGCGAGAGAAAATTTGGGGGATATCTTCTCGTCTCAGGATATCGGGACCTCCAACCGCAAAAATTTGATTTTTGGCTGCTTCTACTTCGCAAGAGGCGATCGCAATTTTTGCCAGGTCGTCAGTACTAACAATGGAAGAACGGTTTTTTTGTTCGCCAATGGAAAAATAGATTCCTGTATCTCGAAATCTTTCTGCCAAGGGAATTAAATTATTAGCAAAACCCGAAGGACGCAAAATGGTATAACTTAAACCGCTATTAATTAAATATTTTTCTACTTCTCGTTTGGCTTTAAAAGTTGGAGAATCTTCGTAACCGCGATCTGCACCCAAAACAGAGATAAAGACAAAATGCTCCACCTGATTGGCGAGCGCATTATCGATGAGGTCGATATTAGCTCGGTAGTCTAAAGCCAGGGTATCGTCACCCGTTCCGTGACTGCTGATAATATATTTAACATTACGACAGGCTTTGATAATATCTCTTTCTTGTTTTAAATCGCCAATCAAAATATCCGCACCGCGATCTGACAATTCGCCATATCGGGAAGACAAACGCACAAAAGCTCTGACAGATTTATCGTTATTTCTTAGCTGTCTGACAATTCTTCTACCTAAAGATCCCGTAGCACCAGTTACTAAATACATTACAGCACCAATCTATTGAGTTGAATTTAGATACAGCAATTTGATTGCTCTTAGGGTATTTTGGAGATCGGCGACTAGTTGCTAAAACGAGATCGCCAAATCAATATTGCATATATCAAATACCCGAAAAACTCAAATTCATTGCTTTTTATATCTTAATTCTTTTACTCAAAATAGTACTCCTATGAAACACCTTAATTATTTAGAGTGGTGGAATAGAGATTAATTTAGACCATTCTTGTGGAAACCTGAGATCGAAATCAAAAAAAGCCAGTATTATCTACTGACTTTCTTAAGGATCTCTCAATATTACGAGAATTATCTAGATTTATCGAACGGCTCTGCCACGATAAACTAAATTAGCTTTGCGCTCGATCGCAGGTGTAGCTTTGAGGTTGTGTACGCGCCAACTGCATCCTCTAAATTTACCTCCTACTTGACCTTCTCCTACAGCAATTTCTGCTGGGTTGCGATCGTAACTAATACCGCGATAATTAAGTTTCATAGTCTCGCCTCTCAAAATTGATGATGGGTTTATGAGGCGCGTTCCTTCGGGGTATCCCTACTTCCGTTCTTCCTTACAGAAGAATGAACGAATTTTTTCTGTATATATTGTGACTATTTTTGAGAAAAAAATCAAGATCTTAAATAAAAAGCTTATTTAAGTATGCTTAATTGCAGTAATCAGACCAAAACGGATCAAACCGCGCTCGTAACCGCGACTCATTAAGTTTAGAGAAAGCGCGCCCTGGATAGTTTGCCATCCTGCCTTTGCCAAACCCACAATTGCTTGAGGAGTAATAGCAGAATCGATGACCACATTCCAAAAAGGAGCGACAGCCATCGACCAATCATCGGCTTTTAAATCTTTAAAACCGCATTCGATCGCAATCTCTCTATATTCTGATAAAGAGATTACGTAGGGCAAACAGTAAACTCGATATATCTCTTTGAGATGGGCTAATTCTCCAGGGGTTAATTTTCCCGCCAAGGAATCAGTTTCTCGATGACACCAAGTAGCAAAAATCATTTTGCCACCTGGCTGCAACACCCGATAGCATTCGGCGAGAAATTTAGCTTTATCAGGCATATGTTCCCCACTTTCTAAAGACCAAACTAGATCGAAAGTATTATCGGCAAACGGCATGGCTAAAGCATTGGCGACTTCAAAGTTCACTCGGTCTAAATTAGCTTCTCTGGCTCTTTCTTTAGCTCTAGAGGCTTGTACGGGGGAGAGGGTGATGCCCGTTGCCTGACAATCAAATTTTTGAGCTAGATGCAAAGTACTGCCACCTATACCACAACCAACATCAATAATATTTTGAGGTGGATTAGAGCGATCGCAATTACCCCAAGCTAATAATTCTTCAATTAAGTCAATCTGAGCTTGACGGCGATCGAGTTTGTAGTTTCCATTTTTGCCATAGTAACCATGGTGCATATGTTCGCCCCAAATATCTTCCCATAGCTTACTGGAAGCATCGTAGAATTCGCGAATATCTCGCTCTAGATTATCGGTCATATTGTTAGTTGTTAGTTGTTAGTTGTTAGTTGTTAGTTAACCAAATAATTAAATCCAGCGTCTTACGCTATCGGTATACTTGCTAAATTCGTCTCCAAACTTTTTTTCTAAAACTCTTTCTTCAGGTAAAATTTGAAATCGAGTAATATATATTAGGAATAGAGGTAAACCAATAAAAGCCAGAAAATTAGAAACTTGAAATGCCCAAGCTGCTAGCAGCAGAAACAGCCCCACATACATGGGATTTCGAGTAAATTGATAAATACCACCTTTGACAAGCTGTGAAGTTTTAGTAGGTTCGTGAGGATTTATCGTTGTCTGGGCTTTTTTGAATTCAATAATTCCGAAGGTAGCAAACACAATACCACCAAGAGCTAAAACTATAGAAATCCAGGACGATTGAGGAAAAACAAAGTTAAATCTTGGCAGATATTTTTCCATCAGCCACATAGCTACACCAAAAGCTGCTATTTGAATTGGAGGAGGAATTATTAAATCTAGCATGGAGTAAGGCTTTTTTATTCTCGATTTAACTTATTTAGAGATACTATACAAAACCAGAAAAAACTATTCAACCGAGATCCTATTCGCGTATATTAATTGAGTTAGCCAGATTGTTTGGGACAATTTGCGTGGGGATCTATCAACAAGATCGAGATAGCAATTATTAATTAACCAAGTACCATAATTCATGCACTCCTATTCATTACTCGCACCAGCAAAAATTAATCTTCTGTTAGAAATAATTGGCGATCGCCCTGATGGATTTCACGAGTTGGTCATGATTCTGCAAAGTGTCGAATTAGCCGACAAAATAGAGATCCAGTCTAGCGATACTCCAGATATTTATCTTTATTGCGATCGCCCTGATGTTCCTAATGACGAGACTAATTTAGCTTATCGGGCAGCAAAATTGATGTGCGATACTTTCCCCGATGCTTATGCCAACTATGGCGGTGTAGTAATTAGAATCGAGAAAAACATTCCCGTTGCTGCGGGGTTGGCTGGGGGTTCGGGTAATGCTGCTGCCGTATTGGTGGGAATTAACTTAATTTGGAAACTGGGCTTAACTCAACCAGAATTACAAGATCTAGCAGCAAACTTGGGGTCTGATATACCTTTCTGCATATCTGGAGGAACGGCGATCGCCACGGGAAGGGGAGAAAAACTAGATAGCTTGCAGAGTTTGACCAATATTTGGGTAGTTTTGGCAAAATACGACAATATTAGCGTCTCTACTCCTTGGGCTTATCAAACCTATCGCCAGCAATATAGCGATTCCTATATATCTGATGTAGCTGGAGTCAAATCTCGCACCAAACAAGTACATTCTAGTCCTTTAGTCAATGCGATCGCCCACAAAAATGGGGCGGAAATTGGCAAGCAAATATATAACGATTTAGAAAAAGTGGTCTTGCCCGAACATCCCCAGGTGGCAGCCTTAAAAACCGCCTTTGGCGCAGGAGATGTTTTGGGTGCAATGATGTCGGGATCGGGTCCTACAGTCTTTGCCCTCTGCGAATCTAAAGCTAAAGCGATCGCTCTTCAAGAAAAAGTCAAACAACAAATCCCCGATCCTCATCTTAATTTTTGGGTGACTAAATTAGGTAGCCAGGGAATACAGGTAATAAGTAGCAAGTAACAAGTAATAGGTAAACATGACGGAGAAATTAAAGAAACTATTACGGGCGATCGCAGATCGAGAGATTAGTCCTGAAATGGCTTTTGACCAGCTTAAGAATCTACCCTTTGAAAATCTAGAAGAATTTGCCAAAATAGACCGCCATCGCCAAATTAGGACTGGTTTTCCCGAAGTAATTTGGGGTGCGGATAAAACTCCCGAACAAATAATTAAAATTATCAATTTAATGCGTCAGGATGACACGGTAGTCATGGCAACGCGCATTGAAGCCGAGGTCTTCGAGGGATTAAAAAAAGCTATCCCCGACCTAATTTACTATCCCCTCGCCCGTATCTGTGCCTTATCTGCCCCCATCAATCCCCATCAATTAGGTAAGATTTCCATCGTCACCGCTGGCACTGCCGATATTCCCGTAGCCGAAGAAGCTGCTGTCACTGCCGAACTTTGTGGTTTTCGAGTCATTCGTCTTTGGGATGTGGGAGTAGCGGGAATTCATCGCTTATTAAGCAACCGCGATCTAATCTATAATGCTGATGTCTTAATTGTCGTAGCAGGAATGGAAGGAGCATTACCCAGCGTCGTGGCAGGAATGGCAGATTGCCCTGTCATTGCCGTACCCACCAGTATCGGCTATGGTGCTAGTTTCCAAGGTCTTGCTCCCTTACTCACTATGCTTAATTCTTGTGCTGCTGGGATTGGCGTAGTTAATATCGATAACGGTTTTGGCGCAGCTATTCTCGCAGGTCAAATATTACGCACGGGTAAAAAGATATCCGACCGTAATTAAATTATTCCCTATTAATGAAAGTAATACTCTGAGAATGTTGGTTGAAATCTTAAATTGAGCGATTTTATTGAAACATTAATCATATCTTAAATCTTCAAATCAAATTCAACTATAAGATGAATTTTAGAGATCCCACGTAGAAAAATAAGAATTATGGATAATAGCCTAGGTCAAGGAGTATTAGTCAAAGATATTAACCCTGGTGATGGAGACTCTAATCTTGGGAATATCGTCGAATTTAATAATCGCTTATATTTTAGTGCTAACGACGGTGAAAACGGTAACGAACTGTGGGCAACTAATGGCACAACCGACGGTACTAATTTAGTAGCCAATATTAATCCTGGTGGCTCAAGTTCTTATGTTGACTATCTCACTCAATTTAATAGCAAACTATATTTTAGTGCCAATGATGGTGAAACTGGCGAGGAACTTTGGGTGAGCGATGGTACGAGTGAAGGTACACAACTGCTTGCCGATATAGCTCCTGGTTTAGATAATTATGGTGGTATTGACAATTCCGATCCTAGAGACCTAATTGAGCTAAATGGCAAACTATATTTTACTGCCAGAGATAATGAAAATGGTAGAGAATTATGGGTCAGCGATGGTACGACCAACGGTACGCAACTGCTTGCCGATATAGCTTCTGGTAGCGAAGGTTCTTATGCACAAGATTTTATTGAGTTTGATGGCAAACTATACTTTACTGCCGATGACGGTGAAACTGGTAGGGAACTTTGGGTAACTAATGGTACGGCAGAGGGTACGCAATTAGTTGTAGATATTTATCCTGGTGGCGAAGATTTTGGTTACGGTTACTTCGCCAACGATTCTAATCCTGAAAACTTTACCGAGTTGAATGGCAAATTATACTTTACTGCTAATGATGGTGAAAATGGCAGAGAACTGTGGGTCACTAATGGTACAGCGGAAGGTACGCAATTAGTTGCCGATATTAATCCTGGTGGGCTGGGTTCTTATGCCAGAGAATTTACTGAGTTAAATGGCAAACTATATTTTAATGCTGATAACGGTGCAATTGGCGAGGAATTATGGGTAAGCGATGGTACGACAGGGGGTACGCAATTAGTTGCCGATATCAACAATTCTGGTAGGGAAAGCTCCTTTGTTGACAATATTGCTGTACTGAACGGCAAACTATATTTTCGAGCCGATGATGGTGAAAATGGCAGAGAGTTATGGGTAAGTGATGGTACGGCAGGAGGCACGCAATTAGTTGCCGATATAGCTCCTGGTAGCGATGACTCTGGTTTCGCCAATAGTTCCGATCCCAGAGACTTGACCGAGTTTGATGGCAAACTATATTTTAATGCCAATAGCGGTGAAATTGGCGAGGAATTGTGGGTAACGGATGGTACAACAAGTGGTACGCAACTGGTTGCCAATATTAACCCCGACCGCAGTAACTATAGTTTTCTCAATGGTTCTGACCCCAGCAACTTTACTGAATTTGATGGCACGCTATATTTCACTGCCGACGATGGCGAGCTTGGTAGAGAGCTATACAAACTAACTTTTGATGGTTCGGTCGGATCTAATACTATTAATGGGACAAATGGGGCGGATAACCTAATAGGAACGGATGCACCAGATATTATCAATGGTTTGGGTAGTGGAGATACAATTGATGGCGCAAATGGCAACGATACTGTAAACGGCGGTGAAGGTCAAGACTCCATAATTGGAGGTGCTGGAGATGACAGTTTATCTGGAGAAGTCAACCAAGACACATTAGATGGCGGTGACGGACAAGATACTCTCCTCGGTGGTGGCGCAAACGATAGTTTACTAGGAGGGAATGGAGACGATAGTTTATCTGGAGAAGCAGCCAACGATACAATTGATGGTGGCGATGGACAAGATACTCTCTTTGGCGGTAACGGTCAAGACGAACTGTTTGGAGGTGCTGGAGATGACAGTTTATCTGGAGAAGTCAACCAAGACACATTAGATGGTGGCGACGGACAAGATACTCTCCTTGGTGGTGGCGGTAACGACTATCTAGTTGGCGGTAGTGGAGATGACAGTTTATTTGGAGAAACTGCTAGCGATACATTAGATGGGGGTAGTGGCAACGATATCTTAACTGGCGGAGATGGTAGCGATATCTTTGTTCTCACTCCTGGCGAGGGCACGGATACTATTAGTGACTTTAACCCAGGACAAGATAGTTTGAGTTTGGCAGATGGTTTGGTCTTTGAAGATCTTAGCTTCAACAACAATTCAATTTTGCTAGAAAACGAAACCTTAGCAACCCTCGAAGGCATCGATACCACACAACTTCAATCCGATAACTTTGTTTAGGTTGTAAAGTTTTGCATTCGATTTATGAGGAAAACGATACCAAAAGTATCGCTCTTTGTATTTCTAAGGAGATGGGACTAGAGCAATAGAAGGTTCTTGTATGAAATACTTAAATATTTGCTACGAATAAAATCGTTTTTGTTAGTAGTTAGTAGTTAGTTGTTTCCTCACAACTTAAGCTCCCTACTTACTCCTCTTCTTATATGTAGCGTTCTTTTTTAGATTTCATATTAGCCCTCTTTTGTCACTCTCCGAAAACTTTTGTTATTTTCAAATTCTATAATCCTTGTATACTATGGGATTTATCTATTATTTCTGATTATAAATTCTATTAGAGCGATCAAATGACAAAAATGTAACTACAAAAGGCTCAAAGAATTGAGATACTTGCTTTCCAAAATCTTTTATTAATAGTAAAACTCGGAAAGTGACAAAAGAGGGATTAGATTGCGATCTAACCTAGTTAATCATTGGTCAATTGAGACAAAGGTTTATGGTTAAAATGATAATTACGATCGCTTGTGGTTAGTAATTTCTTTAGTGCAGTTGAGGAAAGCTTTTATTAATGGTTGTCCTGCATTTAATAGACCTCTTGCATGAATAGAAAGAAAATGAGAAAAGTAGGATAATGACGCGAGCGCGAAAAAAATATGACCTACGAACAAGTCAAAAATTTACAAGAGAGTGAATTTAAACGTTTATGTGGAGTCAAACCAAAACTGTTTGAAGAAATGATG